>CAZFOX010000032.1:1816-14603 GCA_964520565.1 uncultured bacterium
GCAAGGCGGCCAATGCGGGCGGCGTGGCTACCTCCGGACTGGAAATGGCGCAGAACTCGCAGTTCCTGTATTGGTCCCGCGAGGAAGTCGACGCCAAACTGCACAAGATCATGACCACGATCCACGCTAACGTGAAGCGAACTGCCGATGAATACGGCGTCCCCGGCAACTACGTGGTGGGCGCGAACATCGCCGGATTCGTCAAGGTCGCCGACGCGATGATCGACCAGGGCGTCGTGTAAGTTCGTAAATATTACTATTGCATAACGCACCAGGGGGGCGGCCAGACTGGCCGCCCCCTTTGTTATCAATAAGGATTGTTTTTCGTTATTTCAAAGTATATTCATGCAAAAGCAATTCAAAATCGTTTTATCGAAGGATAAGTCATGTATGACGAAACGGCAAAAAGTCATCAACGTAAATTTTATCTACAAGGCTTTGTTGATAGATCAATATGACCGGTACAAGATATAGCGTGAGTTTCGTCTTCAAGACACTTTTTGCCGGATTATCATGTATAATACGAGCTGGTAGAATGGATTAACGAATTCCTATATAGAACGTCTGTAATCTAAATATGAAAACAGATATCGCAATCCCGCGTTCCATCTTGGAAGCCGCAGAGAGTTTGGCAAAGACTCAAGGAATATCGTTGAGCGAACTATATGCCACAGCTCTTCATGAATACGTTTCCTCGCATGCCTTAGGGGATATCACCCAAATGCTGGATCGTGTTTATGGAAAAGAGTCATCTGCCCTTGAGCCCGTGATAGTCAATCTCCAGATTTTATCTTTAGGCGACGAAACGTGGTGATCGAGCGCGGAGAAATATGGTGGGCGTCTTTACCTGCGCCATTGGGTTCAGAACCAGGATATCGTCGACCGGTTCTTGTTGTCCAATCGAATGCCTTCAATCGCAGCCAAATAGCCACGGTTATTGCTGTGGTAATCACATCCAATACTCGATTGGCTCAAGCGCCAGGCAATGTCTTTCTTTCTCAAAAGGAATCTGGTTTACCAAAAGATTCTGTCGCCAATATCTCTCAGGTCATCACAATCGATAGAAATTTTATAACGGAACGGGTTGGAATGCTTCCTTCTCACCTGTTCGCACGAGTGGAGGAAGGCTTAAAATTAGTGCTTTCACAAAAATAGATTCGAACACGGTTAAATTCAATAACACTTGAAACAAATTGACGAACGTTTCTTGAATCAAATCTTTTCCAACACTTCCACCATTCGTTGGCCGATTTCGGCAGGGCTGTCGCAGACGGCGATGCCTGCTTCGCGCAGCGCCCTTTCTTTTTCCGCCGCCGTTCCTTTGCCGCCCGCGATGATTGCGCCCGCGTGCCCCATGCGCTTACCTGGAGGGGCGGTCTTTCCGGCGATGAAGGCCACTACCGGTTTGGTGAAATGTTCCTTGATATAAGCAGCCGCCTCTTCTTCCGCCCCTCCGCCGATTTCGCCGATAAGAACCACTCCCCTGGTCTGCTCGTCTTCGTTGAAGGCCTTCAGGCAATCGACGAAGGTCGTGCCGATAATCGGATCGCCGCCGATGCCAATGCAGGTGGATTGCCCGAGCCTGGCGTCGGTGATCTGTTGCACGGCTTCGTAGGTCAAAGTTCCGCTACGGGAAATCACGCCCACGCAGCCCGGCATGTGCACGAAACCCGGCATGATACCCAGTTTGCATTTACCGGGCGAGATGACGCCAGGGCAGTTGGGGCCGATCAGGCGGTTATTGCGGCGAGTGACGAAATCCTTGACCCGCACCATATCGAGAGTCGGGATACCCTCCGTGATACAGACGATCAAGGGAATCCCGGCGTCGCTGGCTTCCATGATCGCGTCGGCGGCGAACTGCGGAGGGACAAAGATCAGCGAGGCGTTGGCGCCGGTTTTATCGCGCGCCTCCACAACCGTATTGAACACCGGCCGGTCGAGGTGACGGATTCCCCCCTTGCCCGGCGTGACGCCGCCCACGATGTTGGTTCCATAATCGATACACTGCTGGGAATGAAAAGTCCCTTCCTGGCCGGTAAATCCCTGCACGATGACGCGTGTATTTTCATCTACGAAGATCGACATAACCCTCTCCAGACGAGTCGGTGAATGCGGATAAGAGAATCTGCATTCTATCATGGTAGCCGCAGGAGGCAAGCGCCCGTTTTTGCCCCTGGGCGGCGATGGCTTTTCGCTCGTGGGGACGGGCGAGATAATACGAAGCCTTTTCGAGCAAATCGTCCCGAGAGCGGAACACTACCAGATCCCTTCCATCCTCGAATTCATCTGCCAGACCAGGAGCATCGCTGGTCAACAAAAAGCCGCCGCAGGCCAACACATCGTACACGCGGGGATTGGGAGCGTGCGCGCATTGTACGTGAAAAATATTGACGTTGATTTTAGCGGACGCATACAGCGAGGCCAGTTCCGGGCCATACACCAGCCGCCGCCCGCCATAACAGGCGCGAAGAGGCCCGGCGCTGGGGTCATCCCGCCATTCCTCTCCTCCAAAGACTACCAAACCCCGCCCGGCAAGAGCATCCAGATAGTAACGCCGCCGTAGAGCCGCCGCCTTGTTTTCGAGATATTCCACCAGCGCGCCCCGGTACGGCCATCCCATTTTCAGGAATGTTTCCTCCACCAGGGGAGCGAGATGAACGGGCTGGCGGATATCGATTTCCTTGAGCAACCGATTGACTGTGTCGACAAGAAATGGATCGAGACGTAGGAATCCGGCCTCCAGGGGAAGAAAGCTCTGGGTTCCCAATTCGCCCACAAAACCAATATCGACGTTGCAGAATTCATCCACCGAGCGCGCCCAGGCGGGATCGAGACCGAAGCCCGTACGGATTTCCACAACATTGCCCGTACTCCGCTCGCGCAGGAAGGGAATATAGGTGCGATCGAAGACGCCGAGGACATCGCAATCCGCGAAGTCCTCCTTGGCATAACCGTATCGCCGGGGATTATCCACAAACCAGGCCGCCTTGCGCAGAGGGAATCGAGCAAGATCCGATTGAGCGCCAAAAGTGGCAGGTGTGGCGTTAAGAAAAACCGCTAGATCGAAGGGATTCTGCCGCCATTCGATCGTCCAGGCCGTGGAGCGTACGAAACGGTAGAGAGGATTCTTCCACTGCAAACGTTCCGCGCCGTATCCCAACTGCCGCAGGGCGCGGACAGAGGCTTCCTGCAGGTAATTATGTCCCGGCATAAAAAAACGGACTGCGTTAGGATAAGGGGGAAGACGCAGTACGGACGTTGCATCGGCTGTCTCCAACATGCGGGCAGTTCGCTCTTGGACGGCTTGAAAGAAGGGGATGAAAATTTTACGCAGGTTTTTTGTACGGTCATCCGCATTTGAGGGATCACCGCAAAGAACCGCCGGAAGCGCCCCGGCAATGTCGGGATAGCGCTGTAACAATCGCTTTAACTCATCCAATCCATTGGGCGCGATAACAAACAAGCACAACTCGGACTCGATCAATGGACGCCAATCTTCCCGTTCGAATTGGCGGCGGAGAAGGCCCAGCCGGTCTTCGAGAAGAAGCATGTGCCGATTTTTTTCGGCACGCAGGTTTTCCAGTTGGATCCGGTCGAAGAGGTTCCGGGCGAGGCGGCCACCCGCAAACCGGTCGATTACGAAGAGTTCGGTTTGGGGATTCCATTCTCTTTCCAATTCATTTTGAGTGTGCCGTTCAATCTCACCGAAGGCGGTATCGATGAAATCCGTACCGGAGGCGGAGCGAACCGCGTACGCTTGGCCGGGATAAATCGTCTCTAGCGCCTTGAGATTGGTTTCGAGCATGGAATAGGCCCCGCACTGCGTCCGGCTTCACGCCCAAGATTCCGGGATGGGAACGATCCCTAGTCCGGGGCCGTTCAGGCATCCGGTCTCGATGGTACCACCGCGGGGTTTGAAGGTTCCCGGAAAGCGGTCTTCCCATCCGCGATTGGCCGCCGGGCAGTACTGGCGTCCGTTGCCTTCGATGGCGGCAATGGTGGGAATATGGGCGGCCAATCCAGCGGAATGGAGAAACGACGCGCCGGGGCAGGTTAGATCCTGCACGCAGAGAAAGAGGCCGTATTTTTGAGCCGCCGCCCCCATCAGCAGCGCCTGCGACTGCCCTTTGCAGGCTTTTAGGGCGACGCCGGTATACCCCAGTTCACGCGCCAGCAGGAGGCTTTCGAAATCCACCAGCGATTCGTCGATCACCACCGGTTTAATCTCCGCCGCGCGGTGCATTTTATTATCCGGAAAAGCTTTCAGGTCGCGCGCCGTGGGTTGTTCGATGTATTGCACGCGATCCATCGCCCGGGGGGCCTTTTCGACGGTTTTTTTGAGAAATTCCAGCAGGTACTCGACGCTTTGGCAGCGTTCGTTGAAATCGAGCGAATAGAACCAGCGGTCGACGCCGCGTTTCGCCTGGGTCTCTTCGCAGATGCAGTCGACGCGCGTCACGCGATCCACATCCCAATCCAGGTTATCGCCGTTGAGTTTGATCTTGAGGTGGGTCAGGCCGTCCCACTCGATCCATTCCGGCAGCGTTTCGGGAAGACCGTCGTTGAGACGTTTGGTGATGTCCTCTTCCAAAAGTGGATCGACCGCGCCGATCAGGTGATAGAGCGGCATCCATTCTTTCGGTTCGGGCGAAACATAGCGATCCAGGTATTCGCCCTCAAACTCTTTGCCGAGATACGATGCCAGGTCGCGGCTCATGAAATCTCGCCCATACGTATAATACGAATGGCAGTTCTGTAATTTTCCGAAAGCGTCGTGGATGGCGGCGTCAAAAGGGCTGGCGACCACCAGCATGCACAACACGGGAATCGGTTCCCGAAGACCGCAAGCGGTCTGCACGGAAGGAAGCGCCAATCGAAAGAGCGGTTCCATGTCGGCCTGAATGCCGATTGGGTGATCGTACTCTTGGTAACTTTCAGCCAGAACCCGTATTTTCTCTGCTAGCGCCTTCATAGCAGCCAGCGTTTCGTCGTAAGTGTGCTGGCGGCTGGGGAACGACCAGACATTGCCCAGAGGCATGGAGCCGAAGCCTTCCATTTCCCGCCCGTTCCGGTCTTTTACGGTAACGTATACATTCAAGAGGGTTACCTTATCGGTGACGATTCCACCGAATTTCAAGGGGGTGCGGTAGGCGTGATCCTCATATTCGATTCGTACGCTTTGTATGGTGATATCGGTTTGCATGATCCCTCCCACGCCATCCGACGACGGCCGTTTTTCTCCATGATGATCCGGCAAAAAGTGACTGGAAAACGAAACTCACACTATATCTTGTACCCGTCACTTGGATCGATCCACGAAGTCTTGTGGATCGAATTTGCGTTGATGACTTTTTGCCGCTTCTTCCTTCATGGTACAACAGGATTTCCCTATCCGGCTAGCGCCGGTTATCCGTTTTATTCCAATATCCAGGCGATTTTGAGAATATGAAACCAGTTCGCGCGGCAGGCGGTCAGCGACACCTCCCACAAGAATAACATTCCACCTCTTTAACACATAAATAGAGTCATTATCGGGATCTATATCAGGAAGAGTTTATACGGCGAGTTTATAAGGGTGTTCCCAGTTCCTGTAAACGTTCCCGGGCCTGAGCGGCTTCGTTAGATTCAGGGTATGTTTCCACCAGGCCACGCAAGACTTTTTTCCCCTCCGCGATACGGCCGCTGTTAATATGCGTATAACCCGCTTTCAGGATCGCGCCGGGAACGAGAGGGTGTTGGGGATAGCGGGTAACCGTCTGCACAAAACAGGTAAGCGCCTTATCCCATTGTTGGTTCTGATAATGGCATTCGCCTGTCCAATACAGGCATCGCGCCTTCATTTCACCGGTGTTGGCTTTCGCGTAGGCCAGCAGAAATTCCTCGGCAGCCGATGCAAAATGTTTCTGGTTGTACTGGGCGATCGCTTTTTCGAAGAGTTTTTTGGCTATCGCATCGTCGGAGACGGCAGGCGGCGAGACCGGTGAAGCCGAGGAAGGCAGGTGGGAAACGGAGGGAGCCGATTCTGGGCGAGTGGGAGGAGAGAACGGTTGTTTATTGTGAGTGAAGGCGATTCCCCGCGATTCCTTATCAATCATTTCCTGGATTTGCTGGAGAGCCTTTTGCTGACGCTCCATGGCTTTTTCCTGGCTCTGATGATAGGTTTCAATCCGAACAAAAAAATACAGAGAACAACCAGTGCGAATGGCGCGCGAATCAAAACACGGCAGGGAATACCATTCAGCGGATTCCACCGACTCCGCAGGATCAAGAGCATCCAGTTTCCATTTGTCGATAGCCGCACCATCTTGCATACACCCCACTTCCGAACATCCTACCCGAAAAAGTATAACCATCCGGGCGAAACATAACACAAATCAAACGTACAATCACTCCCCAAAACGCCAGGAGTACTATTTCACTCCCTTGGAGCGATTCTCATATTTTCATTCGTATTCGCGATTTCTCCGTCATTTCCTTTAAAATAGCCCGATTGGGACTGGCAGGCGAGGGCTCGGTGAGAGAATCGATCCTGGAAGCAAATCTGTCTTTCTATCGCCCCGATGGCTTGGCAAATTTCTCTTTCCGGCTACTATATTCACTCACGCTTACCCCAGGAGGAAAATAATGGCCAAAGGTAAAAATAAAAAAGCCCATAAACTGCGCTGGCGTTCCAAGAAAGCCCAGCACGGCAAACGCCCCAATAAAGGCCGATAAACGGCTCACTATCCGTCGTTCAAACAGGGAAGACTTCGTTAGACGTCTTCCCTTTTTTTCGGTGTGCAACAGAGGGGGATAGAAATGACGGGCATGCGTGAGACCTGTCCCTACTATGCAAGAAACTAAGGCAACTAAATCCCCCATTAAAATACACTTTCCACCCCATTTTACATTTTAATCCCCCTCGTAGGCAGTTCTTCTTCCTAAATATAAGGACATCTTTTCAATCCCGGGAGAAAACCGCATGTACGGATCCATCGATATTCAAATTCTTTTCTACGATTGTTTGGGCGAGAAAGTGTTGGCTTCGGTCTTAAATCCCCGAAAATTCACCATGAAATCCGGTTTCGGCGCTATGCCGCGACGTTGCTGGCTGGAACTGTATCAGGAAGACCGGAATACGCCCGCCGACGTGGGTTCTTATTTGGAAATCCGTATCCGCGGCATCCGGTGTTTTTGGGGTAGAATTCAACAACGGCGTATCGATTCCATCGACGATCCGCTCTCTTTTTATGCCGATTTCGATCCCCACCGCGAATTCAACCGCCAGGTATTCGGAACGTTCGAGAATCGAACCAGTACGGAGATTCTGCAGGACATCCTGGAAGAATCGCCCCTCGTCCGCCACGATTCGCTCGAAAGTACTCTCCGCTTTCGGAAGATTATTTTCTCGGGCGAATCGCTGTTTGCCGCCATCGATCTATTATCCAAACTGGCAGGTAATTGGTGGTGGGACGTGCGCGAAGACGGCGTATTGTTTTTTCGACCTCCAACCGGATTACCCGTACACGAAGTGGTGTTGCGGCGGGATACGGATGTTTTCAACCTGTGGAAAACCACCACCGACCGGTACAGCCAGGTGGAAATTGAAGGAGGAGGAAGCGATATGCAGAATTACCGGTGGATTCTCGATACGCTCGGACAGCACAATGCACCAGAGAATGCCTGTATCCGGGTATATCTGCGCTCCATCGCCACGCCGGACGCGGCAGCCGCCCTGCGGCAGGCGGTCGTTCAACAGATGGAAACGCCCCATTACGAGCATTTCGTCGATTGGACGGGAAACGGCGAAACGGTAAAACCGGGCGAGTCTGTCTGCTTCAAGCCGGAATACCGTTCCCTATTCCCGGAGACACAACGATTCCGGATCAAAACGCGAGAAATCACCTACGCACACGAAACACTGCAAACCCGGTTCCATGTCACCTCGGGAAACGAATCCTCCGAAACCTACTTTCATTATTTCCGCGTCGATCATCCCATTCCCCGATTCGGGGCGTTTCAGATGGATGTGTCAGCACTCGATTCTATTGCCTATCTGGACGCCGCGATATGAGGACGAAGGAGAATGAAAAAGGGGAGACCGCAAGAATCCTATCTTGCCGGGAGAAAAAATTCGCGGGGTTACTCACAAGTTAACGGCCAGAATCAATAAAACATAACCGGCGCTTCGCGGGTTTTCTTTTTATTCCCGATTCCCCAGAATTGCAGACCGACGGAGAAGCTTAGATCGCTTCCGAGGGTTGGATGACGACGGTAGCCAACCTGAAAAACTCCATAGAAGTCGTACATATCCCGGACCAACCCAATATGATTACGGCGGAACTGATCGTCATCAATATCGTACCAGGTGGTGTAATAGATCTGCCATTTCTTCGAGAGTTCCCAGTTTACATTCAGCGTAACATCGCGCTGCTCGTCCGTATCGAGATCGGGATGGAGAAACGTCAAATAACCTACGGTCAGATGTAGAGGATCAATCGGCTGCACCTGCGTGTAGGTGAAGGTAGACCGCAGTTCGCTGTCATCAAGGTCGTAGCGCAGAGTATTCCCGAAGGTCAACCAATCGAACGGGAAAATGGCGAAATCCTCCACCAGGTCCGAGAAGCGGTAATCGTCGTGATTGGCCTTGTCGTCAAAATACTCGAAATTGTCATACCGGAGGTTTTCGTCGGGGATGTAATCGAACTCCAATCCCGTCGAAAGCCGCATGAAATCGCCGGTGCTTCCCCCGGCGGTCTTGCCCTGGATGCGCGACCGCACCAGCGCCGAAAGACGGTGCATCTTGAAGCGGAAATCGTCCACGGGATCGATATAGGGGAACCGGTAATTCAACCCCGCGCCGAGATCTTCCAAATCGGTATCGGGATGGTAGTAGGCGTACTGCAGAATGGGTTCCATCACCAGGCGCATGCGTTCGTAGCGGTCGAGGAACGAATCGAATTCATACGTCCGCCGAGTGGAGAGATCGACGCCTCCTTGAAGCATCAACCGGGTTTCGTCATCGAACTCGTGTGGAAGAGCAGGATTGCCAATCGCGCTCATGGCGTCGGCGTAATAAGTGCTCCGGAAACCCGCCCAGGGTTGCACGGTAAAGCGGTACGGCAGATGGAACGGATAAGAAAAACGAAAATTGGCGTCGTAGCGGTCAATTTCATCCTTAAAGATCGTGCGCTGATACAGCGTATCCTTGTTTACAGGATAGGTAACGCCTTCTTCGCGGCGGTAACGTCCGTAATCCAACTGCAGGTCTGCATAGAAGTTGGAATCGAGCAACGGGAAGGGGTACTGTTCGAAATGCACCTGCGGTTTCCGCTCTACAAAAGGCAGCCCACTGTAATAGAAACGGTCGAGACGGGAGGCGAAGGTGGCGCGCAGGCTTTGATCTTCCCACCATTTGGAAAGGCTGATATGCGAAACCGCATCCTGTTCCATTTCGAGAAGATCGATGTCGTGGTTGTATTCCGGACCTCGGTAATCCCACCGGTATTCCGAGTCGGAAAACCGGTGTCCCTTGGCGATAAGCCGCATGTCGTAAGGCAGGTCCTGCTCGTATTCGAGGGCGAGGTTGTAGCGGTCTTCGCCGTCAAAGATACGGTCATTGTCCGGCGCTTCCTGCTCGATGTGATAGCCGTAGAGTTCCGCCTTGGGGCCGTAGCGGCCGGGGAGATCCATCTTCACCTTCATCCCCTTGCCGATTCCGGCCTTGCTGTAGTAATCCCCATAGACGTTGATAATCCACTCGTCGTTAGGCCGCCACATGACGCGGTTCATCCAGGCCCATCCCAGGTCGGAGTAATGATCCACGTTGACGAAATACGTCACCTCATGCTCGGCCAGCGATTTGGAAAAGTACGGCGCATAGAATAGAGGCCAGTTCTGTGCGACGAAAAACATATTGTACGCCGAAGCGCGGACATTGGGAGCGAAGACCAGCCGGTCGTATTTAATGTGGTAAAAGGGAACCGGCAAATCGTTGGAAGTGACCGTTCCGTCGTACAGGGTATACTCGCGGACAGGCAACGCGTCGGTGGCGTCTTTCGTCATCTTGCCCGCCCGGTGTCCGATCGAAAGGCGGTCGCCGCTGAAGTAGACGTTTTCGAGCAACTCGGACGATTTCAACCCCCGCAGTTCGCCTTCCTGCTTTTCCACATCGAAGTCAAGCCGGTCGCCGCGCATGATGCTCCCGTTATCCCAAAGCCGCACCGCACCGGTGGCATGCAGGATTTTCGCCGACTGCTCGTATTGGATGTATTGGGCTGTGATCGTCTGCGAACCGATAGCCACTGTCGGTTCGTTCTTTCCGTCGGCCACGACTTCCATGATCTGGTTTTCGAAATCATAGGAAATCGAACCGTTCAGAATCTCGACGATCTGAAAAGAGGAATCCGGCGCAGGCGGATTTTGTGCCTGCGTCTCGGGAACAGCGAGAGAGAAGAAAAAAATCAAACCAATCAGGATAGGCATAATTTATACAGTTTTTTTTCAGTTTGCTATTTTTGCATAGACTCGGATTCCCGTCTATGTTTGGAAACGAACAATATCGGTAATAAAACAGGTAATAAAACTGCGCGGGAGTTACATCCTCTCCCTCATTCAACCTTTTGATCCCGCTTATTTTGCGGCAGCGCCTCCAAAACAAACCGGGGGATGCGGATGGGAGACGCAACGCCGTCTTTTTCGCGAACGGCGGCCATTTGGGTGATCCCTTCCGCCACACGCAGCAGATTGCCTTCGCCGTCCCTCCGGTTTTCGCATACAATACGGTAAGCAAAGGTGATACAGGTTCGTCCGAGCTCGGCGATCCCGGTTGAGACGGTTAAAACGTCGCCCAATCGGGCGGGAGACAGGTAATCGATCTCCGCCCGGCGACAGACAAAAAGACAATTCTGCGCGGCGAGTCCGGTCAGCGAGATTCCGCTATCTTCCAGATAAAGCGTCCGCGCCTGTTCAAACATGCGAAGATATTGCGCATAATACACCACACCCCCCGCGTCGGTGTCCGCATAATAAACGCGGTAGGGATAAATCCGAATTCGTTCAACATGCGCTGGTTCATGAAGGTTCCCCGCTCGATCTGGCTGCTGGCCCTGGCCGGGCTGGCGATCCGCCTGCCTTTTATGCCCTGGATCGGATTCAAACAGGACTTTTTGTTTCTGGTATCGTGGGCGGAATATCTGGCAAAATCCAGCCCTCTCCACATCTATGCCGACGTCGATCGGCTCAGCGTTCAATTTGTCAACTATCCGCCTGTGTATTTATATATCCTTACTGTGATAGCGCGAATCTACCGTGTTCTGACCGGCGCGCCGTTTTATTCGACTGCGTTTCTTCTGCTGGTAAAAAGCGTCACTATTCTATTCGAACTCCTCACCGCCGCCGCGCTTTATCGATGGACATCCCGGCGGTGGGACAGCCAAACCGGGCGATGGGCATTCGGCCTGTATTTCCTGAATCCCGCCATCCTATACGTCAGTGCGTATTACGGCCAGTTGGACGCCATTTTTTGCGCGTTTCTGCTTCTATCGGCGATTGCTCTTTCCGAAGGAAAAGCGTTCTGGAGCGGTTGCGCATTGGCCGCCGCTTTTCTGATTAAAATCCAAACGCTTCCCTTTATCCCGCTCTTTGCCGGTTTGCTTCTCATGCAACGCCGATTGAAAGCGTGCCTAGCTATGGCGCTGGGATTTGCGCTGGCTGGCGCGGCCATTCTGCTCCCGTATATCGTCAGCGGACAGTTGCCCGCCCTTTTTTTCGAATGTTTCCAGCGTAGTTACGAGTGGGGCAAGTACGTCTCGGTCGGCGCCTTCAACCTCTGGTATCTGCACGCCGATCCGGTGACGTTCGACGAGCGAATCTGGGGCGTTTTTTTCGACCGGAACGGAATTCTTACCATTCATGCCGTGCATTCACTTCTGACTTATAAAAATTTAGGAGCCGCTCTGTTCGGAAGCGCTTTTCTCTATACCTTATACCATGCCTGGAAGTATCGCGATCCGAGCAGCGTTTGGATCGCCGCCCTGCACGTCGCCCTGGCGTTCTTTCTTTTCCCCACCCGCGTTCACGAACGTTACCTGTTCCCCTATTTCGTCCTGGCCGCTCCCCTGGCGGCGCAAAACCGTACCCGCCGTTTCTTCTTTTACGCTTTCAGCGCGACTTACCTGATCAACCTGATGGTTGTATGCCCGCTCTTCGGCGAGTCCGTAGACGTTCGGGAAATCGATTCCACTCTCGGCGTCTGGGTGGCTCTTGTCAATGTAGGACTGTATGTCGCGTTTATAACGTATGAATACGTTCTTCCCCAATACGCAGGCCACATCATCGTTTTATGGGCGAAAACCTCCGCCTGGGTGATCGCCGGGGCGGTTCTCATTCTCTTCTGGCGTTCTTCCGCCCGGCAGGAAGATCCTAACGTTCTGTATTTGAGCCAGATTCTCCCGGCATCCGTCGAACAGGACTGGCCGCCGATTCCCCCGGAATTGCGAAACACCCCTCGGACGGGATACGAACAACTGAAAGCCGATCTATCCACCGACGGCAGGCCTTTGCAGATCGGAGATACCCAATACCGGTACGGCCTGGGCGCGCACGCCATATCGCGGGTGGATTATGAGGTTCCGGGGAAATACCAATGCTTCGAATGTTATGTGGGAATCGATGCGGAGGCGATGCAAAAATCCCAGGAAAATCCCGACGTGGCAACCGCGACGTTCGCTGTATGGATCAACGGCGAGCAACGATACGCCTCACCATTAACCCTTGCTACTACCCCCGCTCGAAGGATATCCAT
>CAZFOX010000033.1:0-14548 GCA_964520565.1 uncultured bacterium
GGAGACCTGTATGGAAAGATTATTTTGGAGGATGGCAGTATTCTACCAGGTGTTACAATCACTCTTTTTGGCCAAGGTGCCCCTCAAGTTCAAATTTCGTCAGCGAGTGGATACTATCGATTCTTGTTTCTCTATCCGGGCACTTATACGATGGAATGCGAATTGGAAGGGTTTAACACGGTCACAATTCCTAATATCGAAATCCGTATAGGCAGGAAGACAACTGTCGAGATAACAATGACACCGGTTCTGCCAGTGATAATTGCTGATATTCCATCGAGCGCTCTTCTATGGAATAATTACCGATAATGCGGGAATCAAGAATAGATAGAAATCGAAAAATGACTGAGATGTAAAACATTTCTTTTATCCTGCTCATCCTGAAAATTCGATTCAAACAACAAATCTCTTCCTCCACCTGAATTGAACTGGGAACCAGAATCTCCCCCGTACTTTCCGCACCTCTAAAAGCCGTAGTTTCCCGAATTTCCAGAATCTTCCTTCCAGCCTACATTAATACCATAGAGAACGAAAACTCGCGAATTGGAGGTTGTCATCATGATTCCTCTTCTTTCCAACACCCAATGGATTTCTTCGCAACCGCTCTGGCTCACCCTGCTGCGCATCGGGATCGGCTGGCATTTTCTCTGGGAAGGGTGGATCAAACTGGCCAGCCCTTCCTGGAGCGCGAAAGGATACCTGCTGGGTTCCTGGGGGCCGATGGCTCTCCCGCTTCAATGGATGGCCGAACGCCCGTGGATATTGGCCGTCATCGACTTCGCCATTCCCTGGCTGCTGTTTATCGCCGGGCTGAGCCTCATGCTAGGCGTATTCACCCGGATCGGGCTCGTTTTAGCCATGGGGCTGCTGGTGGTCTTCATTATCCCCACGCCCGGTCTTCCCTACCTGACGTTAAACGCTCCCGGGGCGGAGTTAGAGTGGTCGGCAATTTCTCTGGATATCGAACACGCGCAGTGGGCGGGAAAGCACATGACCGGCGTGGAGGGCAGTTACTTTCTCGTCACCAAGAACGTCGTCGAGTTCCTCGCTCTGGCGGCCTTGCTGGCGTTCGACACGAGCAAACTCTACGGACTGGATGGGTGGCTGAAGGAAAGGGAAAAGACGGTCTTGGCGAAAGCCTCTTCTCCAGTATTTCAGTGAAGAGATGGAAACGGAATAAAAACCTGACCCGTGAAATCGAGAGAATGGAGGATACGATCATGGCACTGACACCGGAAGATAAATTGATAGGGCGGCGCAATTTCATGAAAGCGGCGGCCGTACTTCCCGCTGTGGGAGCAGTCGCTTACAACGCACAAAACCTCGGCCCGGTGAAAACCGGGATTGTGGGAACGGGCATGCAGGGACGGATTCTGATCTCGCAAACGGATTCGAAGTACCTCTACCTGCATGGTCTGTGCGATATCCGCCCTGACAACCAGGGGCATGGTTATTGGGCGATCGCGCAACCCGAACTGGGACACAATCCCCGGCCCGTCAAGTATCCTACCTACGAGGACATGCTGGCCGATTCGGAAATCGAGGCCGTCATGATCGCCACGCCGCTCCACCTGCACGCCCCGATGGCCATCCAGGCGCTGCAGGCGGGCAAGCATGTTTTTATAGAAAAGACAATGGCCTATACGATTGACGAATGCCGCGAAGCGATCCGCCTGGCCCGCCAGAAAAACCTGAATCTGCAGATCGGCCACCAGCGATTTTACAATCCGCTCTATTGGGACGCCTACAAGATGATGAAGGAAGGACTTCTGGGCGACGTCTATCACATCCGGGCGCTGTGGAACCGCAACACCGACTGGAATTACTGGACGCACGTACAGAAGGAATCCAAGCCTTCCGTCATTCAAAAACTGAAGTCGTTCGATCCCTCGTCCTACGGCTACCCCGATCTGCAACGCCTGGTCAACTGGCGCTGGTATGGAGAATACTCGCATGGATTGTGGACGGAATTGTGCAGCCATCAAATCGCCATCGCCAACTGGCTGTTCGATTCGCCGCCCTGCGCCGTCTACGCCGCCGGGGGGAAATACAAAACCGAAGAGAATCAGAACGATCTCTATGTGAAATTCGAAAAGGAATACGAGGTGGTCCGTCAATACGAGGAAAACCTGGGCAGTTTCGAAGAGTTCATCCAGCGGAAAAAGGATTACCAAACCGACGACCGAACCATCGACGACCATATTTACGCCATCTTCGAATACCCCAACGGCAAAGTCGTCACCTATACGGCGGTGCAAAGCAGCAGCGTCGATAACTATTACGAACAGATCATGGGGACGCGCGGCACGATCCTGCTGGAAAACGAGAACGAGACCTATCTCTTCTGGGAACCGGGATGGGACGAGGAAAAATCCAAACTGGCTGCTAGCGAGATCAAAGACACCCAGGTAGAACTAACCAAGGAGAGCGAGAGCCAGTCTGCCTTCTCGGCGCACGTATCGCAACAGGCCACCCGCACGGGTGGCGCGAGTGGGATGTCGCCCCTGGAACCTTACAAATGGGAACTGCGGGGTTTCGCGCACAGCATCCGAACCGGCGCGCCCAATTTGTGCGACGGTACCCGCGCCGCTCAAGCAGCACAGGCTTGTTTTATGGGAGAAGAATCGGCACGCCGGAAAGAGCGATTGGAAATACCCCCGTTGGCAGTATGAACGGAAAGAGACAGGCAACAAGCACTCCTTTCTGAAATATCCAGGAGGCGGCTATGAACGTGAACCGGATATTCAACCCCAATACTCCAATCCATCGCACCACCGTTCTCAAAACGGAAAGGCGGCTCTTAACAAATACCGATGAACGATACCGGCGATTCGAACTATATCTACAGAATCACGGTGGCCCCAGCCGCCTGGTAATCACCAAAAAGGAAACGGATATCCAATGGCTGGATTGATCCGGAAAGGTACGGATATAAACAAATCGAGACCGTGGATGGACGCTCGATTGCGCCGATCCACGGTCTCCCGCATTGATTCCCATTCATCATTTCCCATCCGGCATTACGCGATATAACCTACCCCGCTAGAATGACTTACAAAGACAGTCCGGAGAATAGATTCTATTCCTCCAGTCTGGTATGATGGAATCACATTATTCGTTGGGATTCATTCCGATGCCCGATTTCTCTTTTTCCCATAAAACTCGTTTTAATGCGGCAGCGTTTCTGGTTGGCGAACGCATCGACCTGCGCACGCTGGAGAATCTGGATAAACTGGCCTCCGTTCCCTTCACCGTCGCCGTACGCGATGGCGGCATGGCGGTGCTTTTTCGCTATGGTGCGGTCGTTTTATTCGACGTCGATTCCCTGGAACAGGCGGAATTCTTGAATCGTCTCAGTTCGATGGTTTCTCAATCCTACGCGAAACCGGAGTTAGAGACGGTTGAAATCCGCATCGATGCCGAGGAGCGCGAAGGCATGGATGGAAATACGATCGTGTTGCAGGACGCCTGCGTGGAACGATTGCAGCTGGTTGCGGATATTTTGGGGAAGAGTGTCGCTCTGGCACAGTATGAATCCGAACTGACCCGCAGTTTCGACCGGATCGAACCTTTCGCCGTCAACCTGGTTCAGAAAGGACGAATCAGCCGACGCGCCAACGAGCTCCTTCGCCATATCGGCGGCGCTTTGCTGAGCGAACAGAAGATGATCGGCCGGGTGGAGATCAGCGATAAGCCCGATCTGTTATGGGAACGTCCCGAATTGGAGCGGCTCTATAACCGCCTTTCCGACGAGTTTGAAATCCGGGAGCGGCACCTGGCCCTGGAACGAAAACTCAAACTGATCGCCCGTACTGCGCAGACCGTGCACAGTTTTCTTCAGGAACGCCGCAGTTTGCGGGTGGAATGGTATATTGTGATTCTAATCGTCGTGGAAATTATGCTAACCTTATACGAGTTGTTTTATATCGGACATTAGAGTGGTTCTCAAAAGATTGAGCGTGAATTTTCTGCTTCATTTTCGAAAAAGCCAACCATTTCCGGCTTTTTCGGAACGCGAATACGAATGTAATGATGAGAACCCATTAAATCTGGCATTTTTTTTCACGTCAATAATTAAACAATCGGGTATGGAGAGTGGGGATTTATCGTTCACAAAAACCCCCATACATAATATTTGAAAAAGGGGATGATCGTTGTTTGTGCGATGGAGAAAACAGATTTCTTTTGCGAGACTCGGCATACATGCTGGACTTTTCATTGGTTCATTTTTATTCGCCTTTCTAGTCGTCGACGTTGTGGCATTTTACGGATTCGGAATCAAATATCCGGGATACAAAACGACAGGATTCTATCAGTACAATCCCCTGCTGGGACATTTTCATGCTCCCAACATGAAAGGACTCTGGTATACATATCGAGACGGGACAAGATACACCGTCGCTACCAACTCCTTTGGATTTCCCGATTCGCCTCGGACGCTGAAAAAAAACAAACCGCGTATTGCCTTGATTGGCGATTCGGTGACGCAATGTTGGGAAATGAAGGAACAAGATCGATGCCATCAAGTATTGGAAAATCTTCTGAAACGCACCTATGAGGTTTTAAATTTTGGCGTTCGCGGATATGGAACGGATCAAACATCGCTCGCTTTTGAGACAATCGGCGTTCGTTTCTCTCCGGATGTGGTGGTGTATAACTTTTACATTAACGATATTTACGATAATGCCAATCATACCAATAAACCCTATTTCATTTTGGACGACCGGAGTGAATGGGGAATCCGGTTGGAAGGATATCCTGTTGAAATCCCTGTCCCCGCCACCGATCATCCTCGATCGATTTCCAGTCGTGTGAGTCGCTTCCTGACAGATCATTCGTATTCGTACCGGAATATTTTTGGGACAGTAATGTCCCGGCTGATTGATCCTATCTACCGAAGGTTATTGGGAGGAAAGAAAAGTCCCCCCATTCCTCTGGACGACCACTGGGAACTGCGTCCCTACAAGAAAGAATACAATGAAGAAGACCAACAGCGGTGGGAATTGACAAAACGCATCCTCTATAGATTAAGCCGTATCGTCCGGGATCGAGGTACGAAGTTCCTTCTTGTGGAAAGTATTGATAAGCCATCGCTAGATGGTTATTGGCAATACAAGATCCAAAAAACATACGGTGACTTATTGGATTTCGAGAAAGTAAATCGACTGATGAATGAATTTTGTTCGCAAAACGGAATTCCTTTTCTATCTCTTTATCAAGAAGCGAAAGATAGGAATCTGCCAGTGAACTCTCTGTTTCATCCCAGCGATACAATCCATATGAATCGGGAAGGCGCTCTGTTTTACGCGGAATGTGTTGCCGAACAAATTACCGCGGAGGGATGGGCGGCATTGCCCAATACAATACCGTAAAACGGATAGCGGGTCGCTCGCGGCAGATATATCGAGAATGATAATCGGTTAATTTCTACACGCTTAACCGGATCGCATCTGCTCGAGAAGATCGAGTTTGGATTTTTCGCAATGCTGCTGGATGACACGAACTGCCGCATCGGCATCCCGTTTTTCCAGTACGGCGATCAATTCGCGGTGCTCGCGAAGGATTCCGGGGATACGCGCATGGCCGAATTTATATTTGCGCCGCAAACTATCGATCAATCCCCAATGGCGTTCGACAATCTCCCAGGCAACCGGATTGTCAGAAACCTGATAAATCACCCGGTGGAAACGCTGGTTGTGTATGAGGCATTGATCGATCTGGTTTTCCCGCGCCGCAGCCTCGAAATCGTACTGGATAGTTTGCAAGACTTCCAAATCGGCCTGGCTGAAGCGCGATACACTCAACCGAACCAGCACGGCATCGATGGCGATACGGATATCGTACATATTGCAAATCAACCGTTCGTCCACGCGGCGAACCATCGCGCCTTTATTGGGTTCGATGACGATCAATCCTTCTCCCTGGAGCTGCTGCAGAGCTTCGCGGATCGGCATCTGGCTGACCGCGTACCGGTGGCTTAATTCGGCAATCTTCAGCCGAACCCCCGCTTCGAAAACTCCCGAGAGAATCTCCTGCCGCAGACGTTCGCGTACCCGGGCGTAGACCGGATCGCCCAGGGTAGAATTGGAGGGAAGCGAATTGTTAATTGTAAGTGTGGAATTCTGATAAGGAATTGTCTGCATCCGGAAAAACCCCCTTGTGGGAATCGGATAGCAATAGATTGGAAGAAATTGACATTCAAATTAAATCAAGTTTCTATAAATCGATTCAATTATACGATATTGTATCAAATATAAAATATGTTCATCAAGGGGGATTCCCCGGAAAACGATAACAAAATATCCCTTATTTTATTCGACTTAGATTCGAGTCGCCCTCGATAGAATAATTCTCAATCATTTTTAGGAGCCGAAAAGATGAACAAATTGGATGAAATATCCCGCAAACGAAAAAAAGCCCACGCGCGGCTGCTATCTCTTAAATCGAAGGTTTACGAAGCCTTTTTAGAGATAGAAAAGGCCGCTTATTCGGATGGGGCACTCCCCAAAAAACAGAAAGAACTGATCGCGGTGGGAATCTCGGTGGTCATCGATTGCGAATCGTGCATGCAGTGGCATATCGAACAAGCCGCCAAAGCGGGAGCATCGCAAGAGGAAATTCTGGAAGCGGTCGAGGTGGGAATCGAAATGGGCGGAGGCCCGGCCACTGTATCGGCGCGTTTTGCCCTGGACGTTATGGAAGATGTTTTCCCCCAATAACCGATGACATCGGTTCAACAAACGAGGCGGGAAGGTTGCCCGTTATCTTTCCGGCATGGTATAACAATACATTCTATTCAGGTCGATCCGCCATTTTACGACCCGAAGACAATAATCGAGGAACGGTCTAAGGAGAGAATTATGCCCCGCAACCGATGGAAACTCGTTCTGCCTGTCGTCATCGTCACTGGATTCTTGGGTTTTTTATGGATCGGCTGTACCAGTAACGCACCGAGAACAATGCTCCCCCGCTCCACGAAAGGGGAGATCGACCGCGCCACTCTGGACACATGGGCGGAACCCTATCGCAACTGGTATTATTATCCCGACCACGTCATCCCCGCCGAACCGAAGATCGCCGGATACGAAGCATTCAAATCCGTGGATTGCCCCACCGTATACCAGATTCCCGGCGATAGCCGGTGGTACATGAGTTTCATTGGCTTCGACGGAAACGGATATCAATCGTTCGTGGCCGAGAGCGACGACCTGATTCATTGGCGAAACATGCGGTTGGCGATGGGATTCGGCCCGCCAGGGGAATTCGATCACGGCGGGCGCGTACTCGGGGCGTATTTGTATGAATCGTATGACATTCAAGCTCCGCGCCGATTGAAACAGAAAGACGGCGCTTATTGGTCGCTGTACGGCGCGTACCCCCGGCAGGGAGGTTACGAGCTGCGTCCCGGATACGAAGGAGCCGCCTATAGCGAAGACGGCCTTGTATGGCGGCGCGCCCAGGATTCGTACATCCTGTCGGTGGACGATACGGATTGCGGAATGTGGGAAAAGGACTGTATCTATCAGCCCTGGTTGGTTGAATGGAAGGGTCGGTTTTATAACTTTTACAACGCTGCCAACGGTTCGATGGAACAAACGGGAATCGCCGTATCGCGCGATCTGCTGAATTGGAAGCGTTATCCCGGCAATCCCGTCATCCGCAATACGCCGGGCGGTTACGACGAACAATTCTGTTCCGATCCCAAAGTATTCCGCGATGGGGATCACTGGACGATGTTTTATTTTGGAGTGGGAAAAGGCGGAGCGCATATCATGGCCGCCTTCTCGAAAGACTTGACGCACTGGACGGTTCATCCCGAACCGCTTTACAAAGCGGGAGGGAATCCCAGCGGACTGGATCGAACGTACGCGCACAAGATTTCACTGGCCTACAATCCCGCCGATGAGACTTATTACATGCACTATTGCGCCGTGGGAGATCGAGGACGCGGCATCGGCCTGATTACGAGTAAGCCGATCGCAGCAGGCCAAACGGTGCAGTATAAAATCCAACCGGCGGTTCCATTGAAGGCGGAACCGTTTCCTCTTGAAGATGTGCGTCTGCTGGAAAGCTCATTTAAAAAAGCGATGGAACTGGATGCGGATTACCTGCTGCGTCTCGAACCCGATCGCCTGTTGGCCGGATTCCGCGAATCGGCCGGACTGGAACCCAAAGCGCCCAAGTACGGCGGATGGGAAGCGCAAGGAATCGCCGGGCACAGCCTGGGGCATTATCTCTCGGCCTGTTCGCTTATGTACGCCTCCACCGGCGACGAACGATTCCGCGACCGGGTGAATTACATTCTCGACGAACTGGAACTCTGCCAGGAAAAGAATGGCTATGTAGCGGCGATCCCGAACGGAAAACAGGTTTTCGCCGAGGTCGCGGAAGGCAAGATTCGTTCAGCGGGATTCGACTTAAACGGTTGCTGGGTTCCCTGGTACACGCTACACAAGCAATTCGCCGGACTTTTGGACGCACAACGCTATTGCGGCAATCCCAAAGCAATAATCATTGCCACACGGTTAGCCGATTGGGCGATCGAGGTGACCTCCCGTCTTGATGAGACGCTCTTCCAGAAAATGCTGGCCTGCGAACACGGCGGCATGAATGAAGTATTGGCCGAACTCTATGCCCGTACCGGAGAAACTCGATACCTCGATCTGTCGCGGCGTTTTCACCATAAAGCGGTTCTCGATCCCCTGACCGCGCAGACCGATTGTCTGCCGGGCAAGCATGCCAACACGCAGATTCCCAAACTGATCGGCTTGGCGCAGCGTTTTCTCTATACCGGAAGCGAGACGGATCGAAATGCCGCCGAGTTTTTCTGGGAAACCGTCGTACGCGACCATACCTATGTCATCGGTGGGAACAGCGATCACGAGCATTTCGGCCCGGCGGGGAAACTATCCGGCCGCCTCAGTTCCGACACCGCCGAGACCTGCAATACGTATAACATGTTGAAACTAACGCGCCTTCTCTACGAATGGAGCGGTTTGCCGAAATACGCCGATTATTACGAGCGGGCGCTCTATAACCATATCCTCGCCTCGCAGAATCCCGACGACGGGATGATGTGTTATTACGTGCCGTTGGTCATGAACGGATTGAAAACATACAACACACCCTTCGATTCATTCTGGTGCTGCACGGGGACCGGTATGGAAAACCACGCCAAGTACGGCGACAGTATTTACTTCCACGACGATCGAAACCTGTTTGTCAATCTTTTTATCCCTTCTGTTTTGAGTTGGCGGGAAAAGGGCGTTCAGGTTTGGCAGCAAACGAACTATCCAGAAGAAGAGACAGTACGCTTCACGTTCGCCTGCCGGGAACCGGTAAAATTACCGCTCCATATCCGTTGTCCCGGATGGGCCGAATCGGGGATATCCGCCCAGCTCAACGGGGAGGAACTTTCCGTAACAAGTCAGGCCAGTCAATACACAATCATCGATCGGGAATGGAAACACGGCGACCGGCTGGAAATCGCAATTCCCATGGAACTGCGGTTGGAATCCATGCCCGACAATCCCCGGCGCGCCGCCGTTGTTTATGGCCCGGTTGTCCTTGCCGCCGATCTGGGATCCCCGGATGAAAACAAGAACGGAGAAGATCGCCTCGCGCCCGTCTGGATTACCGGCAACCGTCCGGTATCGGAATGGATGGAACGGCTAGCCGGTCAACCATTGGCCTTTCGCACTCACCAAGTGGGGCGTCCGGCCGATACGACTCTGATTCCGTTCTACCGAATGCACCATCGACGCTACGGGGTATACTGGGATTTATTCACGGAGGACGAATGGAAACAACGGGAAGCGGCCTATCTTAACGAACAAAAGCGCCTGCGCGAGCTGGAAGAACGCACTATCGACAAACTGCGCATCGGCGAAATGCAACCCGAACGCGATCATAACCTGAAAGGGGAAAAAACCAGCACCGGCGAGTTCATGGGGCGGAAATGGCGGCATGCGGCGGACGGGGGATGGTTTTCATTCGATCTGAAGATACAACCCGACACGCCGTCCGATCTGGTATGCACCTATTGGGGAAGCGACAGCGGATCGCGCACGTTCGACATTCTAATCGGCGGTGTCAAAATCGCCACCCAGAAATTGCAGAACAACAAGCCGGGTGAATTCTTCGTAGAGACCTATCCCATCCCTTCATCGCAGATGCGGGGAAAAGACAAGATCACGGTGCGCTTTCAAGCGCATCCTGGTTGTATGGCGGGAGGAGTTTTTGGTTGCCGTCTCGTGAAACGAGTGAACTAGCAAAGTAACAAAAAGCCGATATAACGCAGGAAGGGCGGTGGATCGCCGCCCTTCTTTTTATCGATGTTTCTCTATGTTTACATTTCAGGAAAACCGCGGCAACCGGGAGAACCACGAAACCGGCGAGCGGTTTTCCGTTTTCGGCTTTTCTTCTGGATTTTCGGGTGTTTCGATTGATGGGGACTGAGAGCAATGAGATTCGACAATTTTTTCATCCCCCCATGTCAATGAAGATTCTTCATCCCGGTTATTCGCCGTCAACTCCGGTTGATAATCGGGGAGAAAAGCCGATTTGAATTTCGGCTTGTATTCGGAGCGCTGGATGCAGGCTGGGGGGATAAAATCGCGTTCGTCTTCAGTAGAATAGGTCTTGTTTTCATATTGGAAAAAACAACTCATACAAACAACCGTCTGCGATGGTTTCCCACATTTAATACATACCGTCACCGGTTCATGTTTGGGCATTGGCCGATACCTCTTTCTCCAAAGAGTTCATCAACGCCCTCAGACCCGAATTGATTAACAGACAAGATATGCTCAATATTCATTATACTCAATTCAGAATATTCAGAATATCTCATGCAAATGAATAATAAAGACACGCCTATGAACGGATCATAAGCATATAAGTTATCGGTAATAAGGTGCGATCACTTAAGAATTTAAATGATATTTCTTTCTGAACGTGCGTTCAGCACAATCTCCAGTAGATTTATGACCTGCTGGGCCCTAAATATCGGATACCCAGTAAGGTGATATCATCGGATTGGGGCGCGCCCTCGGCAAAATTCCGCACGGAAGCCATGACGTCTTTGACCATTTCTTCCGCTGTCGAAGCATGGCTCGCCTCAATCGTGTCGAGAATTCGCTGTTTGGTATAAAACTCCTGATTGACGTTCACCGCTTCATCCACTCCATCCGTAAAAAGCAGAAGCCGGTCGCCGGGATGGAGATAAAGTTCCCGGGTTTCGTAGCGAGTGCCCAGCATGGGTCCCAGCAGGAATCCACTCGGGAGTTCCAGCCATTCGGGTTTACTGCCTGCGCGGATCAACACCGGTTTATTATGCGCGGCGTTAGAATAGAGAAGGTGTCCGGTTTTATAATTGAGGAATCCGCAAATCACCGTAACGAACATGGAGGTTTCGTTATCCTGCGCCAATTCGTCGTTGACCCGCATCAGCACGTCGGAAGGCGTTGCCCCCTGGTCTTTTCCATGTTCAGCGATCCCTTTCATCAGCGTTTTGCTGACGGCCATGAACAAAGCGGCGGGAACGCCTTTGTCGGCGACGTCGCCGATCGCAAAAAACAGGCGATCTTCGTCCAGGAGAAAGAAATCGTAGAGATCGCCGCCGACTTCCTTGGCCGGTTCGAGTGTGGCGTAAATTTCAAATTCCTCCTTGTCGGGAAACGGAGGGAAATTTTTGGGAAGGAAGTTCATCTGGATGGTGTGCGCGATTTTCAATTCGCTCTCAATCCGTTCCTTGGCCGCCGTGGTGACCGTCAGGTTGGAAATATACTCTTTCAGAGCGACGCGCATGTCTTCAAACGAGCGGGACAATTCTCCAACCTCATCGTTGGAAGCAATAGGCGGCAATTCGACATCCAGATTCCCTTTGGCAATTTCCGTCGTGGTAAGTGCGAGGGAACGGATAGGCCGCGTGATTGCACCGGATATCAGAACCACTACAAGAAACAGAACAAGGAAGCCGGAAATCCCGATGATGAAAACCGTCCGAGACAAAGAACGTAGATCGGCCAACAATTCGTCTTCGGGAAAGATGACGCCGACCGACCAGCCGGTCGAAGGAAGCGAATCGTAATACATCCAGGATTTTTTCTGTAATTGGAAACTGGAGAAGGGCTCGAATCCCTTTTCGCCCGCAATCATCTTGCGGCCGATTTCCCGAATCTTGGGATCGTTGTATTTTTCCGCCATGCTGAAAACGCTTTCCCGCATGATCAGGCTTTGATCGGGGTGCGTGACGAAGACGCCGGTTTGCGAAATCAAAAAAGCGTATCCACTGCGAAACAGAGAAACCGATGAGATGATATTCACCAGCCATTCCAGGGAGATATCCGCCGTTACAATACCTTGAAAGGTTCGTTTCCCATCGATGTTTTTATAGAAGGGGACGGAATAGGTGGACATGATGATCATGCCGCCGCCTTCGTCGTAATACGGTTCGCTCCAGGCGGGGGCGCCTAATTCCTTAGGGATCAGATACCAATCCCATTGATAGTAATCATAGGATTCGTCCCCCAGGTATCGAAAGACGAGTTGATCGTTTTCCTTGTAGTAATAGGGGGCGAAAAAGCGGGATGCAGGATTGAAGGCAAAAGGTTCATAGGCCACCGTCGATCCGAAAATATCTTCGTTGAGCGAAACCATCTCGGCGATGCACTTTTTTATAGCCTCCTCGCCCAGATCGTGGTTTTCCAGATGAGTAGCCAGAAAGAGAGGCAGTTTTTCCACTCCACGCAGGACGGTTTCAATCCGGTGCACGGTCGCGGACGTCAAGTTTCCCGCGTTTTGTTTCACGAGATCCAGAACGATATGGCTGGAGTACCAGTAATTATAGGCGAATGCGACGGCGAAAATTAACGAAGTGCTGAAAATAACCAGCACCGCCAGCTTAAACGCCAGGCCGATTCTTTTAGGGTTGTGTGGCGCAGTTTTCATAGAACTCACGGTAATCGGGGATAGTATTTATGATTCCACTTTGTAACAGTTCGGCGGCCACCGTGTTGTAATCGTCCGCGGAAAGGCGGCCCATGGGTATATCGTTTCCCGATGGGAAAATAATATCTTTCATACGCGCCAGCATCCACTGCTGATGAACGCGGTTGGTCGGCATATTCGCTTCCTGAACGTATTTCATGACGACGTCGAGCGTCTCATCTCGATGGTCGAATGCATAAAGCCAGCCTTCGAAGGAGGCCTTCACGAAATCGCGGCACAGCTGACATTGATTTTGAAGGGTTTTATCCATGCAATAAATACCGTCCTCCGGAAAATTCAAGCCGTATTCGTCGTAGAAAAAAATGTTCAGATCCTCTTCATCGAATCCGGAATTGAGGATGGTATGATATTCGTTATACCACATGGCGGAAGCGATATCGACGCCGCCCCGTAGAAAGAGATTCAACGTGAGCCCTTGAGGAACAACGGTCACATCCAACTTGTATTTACGGAACAGGGCCTGCGGTTGCACAGCGAAATCGGGCCAGACGCTGATCTTACGGCCATTGAAATCCTCGGGTTTCTCGATACCGCTTTTCTTTTTCGTCACGAGAATCAAAGAGGATTTCTGCACGAGTTGCCCGATATTGAATAGGCGGACACCTTTCGCCCGCCGTTCGATGGCGGAAGAGAGAAACGTGGTTACGAAATCGGCCTTGCCCGATTCGAGGTATTCGAGAGCCGGCGTGTCTGGCCCCCCGCGAAGAATAACCGGTTCGATGTTGTATTTTTTATAAATCCCTTTTTCAAAGGCCATGTAATACCCGGCGAACTGCGCCTGGGGAACCCATTGGGGAAGAAAAGTGACTTTCCGCCCGGAGGATTCTTCCGCCGCGCTTATCCCACATCCCACTAAAAAACAAAACAAGATTGAGAAGCGTACCGTCATCGTATTAAACATATTCCCGGCGTAATTCTTCCAGCATATCATCGGTCAGGCGTTCGGTTTTTCGCAGTTCGGCGAATTTATCCAGAAGATCGTTTACGGTTAGGCGTTTTTTCTCTTGAATTGAGATATCGTCGATCACCTGTCCCTTATTCATCATGATGGTACGGGTTCCCAGTTCCAAAGCCTGTTGCATACTGTGCGTAACCATGAGAGCGGTCAGTTTATATTGTTCGATGAACTTTCGCGTCAGGCGAATAACCTGCGCCGCCGACTTGGGATCGAGTGCGGCGGTGTGTTCGTCGAGCAATAATACTTTGGGATGCGTAATGACCGACATCAACAGAGTCAACGCCTGCCGCTGTCCTCCCGAAAGAGAGCCGATGACGTTATCCAACCGGTCTTCCAGTTGCATCTCCAATTGCCGGACTTCTTCCCGATAGAAATCCCGGCGATGCCGATTCAGGCCGAAGACGGGCAATCGGCGGCAGCCGCGCAGAGAAGCCATATGGAGGTTTTCGGCGATGGTCATGCCTGGAGCGGTTCCCATGAACGGATTCTGAAACACGCGGGAAATATACCGGGCGCGTTGGAAATCCTGTTTCCAGGTAACGTCGTTCGAGGCGATGGAAACGCTTCCCCGGTCGGGCA
>CAZFOX010000034.1:0-14502 GCA_964520565.1 uncultured bacterium
ATGGGGGAAACGTTGAAATGTCCCGTGTTCTTTTACGGTACTCATCCAGAATACGGTAGATTGGATTGCCGATTGCTTGAATCGAAAAACACGGAAAATGGCCTGTTTTGCATCGTGGAATATGAAGGGCAATCCTATTCGTTTGAAATGCCGATCTATGGGAGCCACCAGGCACTGAATGCTACGGGTGCATTTCTGATCGCTATGCGCCTGGGCGTTGCTCCGTTCACGGCCATTGCGGCCCTGCAATCGATGCCCTCCATTCCCCACCGGCTGGTCGTAGAGCGCCATGCCAACGGAACGACAACCATCGATGACGCGTATAATTCGAATCCCACCGGCTTCCGATGCGCCTTGGAAGTTCTGGGAAATCTGAACGGAACGCGAAAAATTCTAATTACACCGGGGATAGTCGAACTGGGAGAGAAAGCCGATGAAGCGCATCGAGAAATCGCTTCGGTCGCGGCAAAGATATGTCATGACATCGTCCTGGTCGCCGCTCATCGATTGCAGGCTTTTCGTGAAGGGCTTCTCCAGAATGGATTCCCCCCAGATCATATCCATGAATTCGCGGCATTAAAAAATGCCCAGAAATGGCTGAACCTTTCTATCCGGGAGGGCGACATAGTATTGTATGAAAACGATCTGCCGGATTTGTATGAAAAACCGGATGCCTTTCGCTTATTTGAATAGATCAGCAGTTTACGAATTCGTTGTACCGATATAGACCGGGAAGAGTCTTCTTGAGGAGAAAGAATATGAATCAGGAGAAAAAAACGCGGATTGCGGTGCTTTTCGGGGGACGTTCCACAGAACATGAAATCAGCATCATCACAGCCCTGCAAGTGATGGATGCGCTGGATTCGACCCAATTCGAAACGATTCCTGTCTACATCGATACAGAAGGTTATTGGTATACCGGCAAAGAACTGTTCAAACGGGAAAATTACCTGCCGACACCCGAACTGAAAAAGAGATTATGCCGCGTCCGATTGACCAGCGATCTGGATTGCGAACTTGTGGAAGTCGATCCTCCCAAGGGCTGGTTCAGAGCCAAACCCGCGCGCCGCTTTCCCATCGACGTTTTTTTCCCGGCGTTTCATGGAACGTTCGGCGAAGACGGCTGCATCCAGGGATTTTTGGAATTCATCGGCGCTCCCTACATCGGCTGTGGCCCTCGTGCCGCTTCGATCGGGATGAACAAGCATACCGCCAAGCAAACTCTTTCTGCTCAGAATATTCCCGTTCTACCGGGCATCCTGTTGGATCGTCGCGATTGGGAACCCACCCGGGCCGATCAAACCACTCAAGAGATTCTCAAGAATCTCTCTCTTCCCTTAATGATAAAACCCTGCAATCTGGGTTCCAGTATCGGCATTTCGAGCGCTCGGAACGAAGAACAATTGATGATCTCGATTGCCGGAGCGTTTGTATTCGACCATCAGGTGATCGTTGAACCTCTTTTAGAAGATATGTACGAACTCAATATTTCGGTTCTGGAAGGCGACCCGCCTCGTACCTCGGCCATCGAACGTCCCAAAAGAGAGAAACTGCTTCTGACCTTTGAAGAAAAATATTTAAAAAACGGTGGCAAGAAAGGAGGCGCAAAATCCAGCCGGGGGATGGCCTCTTTACAACGAGATTTAAACCCTGCAGACGTATCCGATGACATTCATAATCAAATAAGAGAATACGCCATTCGTGCATTCACGGGATTAGATTGCCGGGGTCTCGTTCGCTTCGATTTTATGATTGACCGGAAAGCGAATGCGGTTTATTTCAACGAAGTGAACACCTGACCCGGTTCATTTGCCTACTATTTATGGGAAGCCGCCGTACCTTCGCTTCCCTTCACTCCCCTATTGACCGAACTGATTCGGAAAGCGCAGGAAAACTGGCAGAACAAAAAGAAAATCCGGCGCATCATCGAACGCCGGATTTTTACCGATTAATTTCCTTTTCGAAATCCAACAGCAGAGATTTCTTTACTGTCCAACAATACCGCCGCTGGTCAAAACTACATCGCCTAAAGATACGAGACCATTGGAGGAACTATAGGGAAATCCACGAGAAGCAGCCGCACCTGTGCCGCCAAAACCCGCCACACCATCCGGCCCCAGGCCGATAAACGCCCAATCGCCACTTTTCATGGGAGTAAGGTTGAATTGTTCCGCGAGAGGAGAATTTAACGCCTGAATTCCCTGATTTCCACAACCTGGATTTTCCGTTATTTTGGGATCGCAATCCGCATAAATATATGTGTTGTATGCACTACCAAAACCACGCGTCGCTGTATCCATGTTTTTCCCAAAAAAGGGATCGTCTGGGACAGAAGCCATATACGATATCGGACTAGTTAACACAGAGAGATAATCTCGTGTAGTACGTTCGGCTTCCGAAAAATCCCCAACTCCATTGAATATTTCCTTGAGTA
The DNA here is from genome assembly GCA_964520565.1 of uncultured bacterium. GTDB lineage: Bacteria > Hinthialibacterota > Hinthialibacteria > Hinthialibacterales > Hinthialibacteraceae > CAZFOX01. The sequence continues at coordinate 2,435 of CAZFOX010000034.1, forward strand.
TCTTCCGGCCGGAAGCCTGGTCGTCATCCCATCCATCGATCGGCAAATGATTGGTATCGAGTTGCATCATCTGAACGGCTGTGTTCATCGATTTCATATCAGACCAACACCGGGAAACCTTGGCGCGAATCTGAGCGTTCAAGAAATTGGGAACGGCAATGGCGGCGAGAATCCCAATAATAGCAACGACAATTAGCAATTCAATCAATGTAAAACCTTTACTTTTCATACCTTAAGACCTCCCCATCAGAAATAATTCTTCAGATTAATCCCTAGAATTATCGTTAATTATAACAGAATTGGTTAACATTGGACAAGATATAAATTGCCCGAAATGTGAAAAAATGCAAAAAACCCTAAATTCTCTTTCGGTTTTCACTCTATAAGACTGGAGAAGATTCCAGTTGGAAGGGGAATACTCCAGAATTCGTGATCGCTCCTTTCTCGCCAACACATTGAATTTTAATGAAATACGTTTTTCCCGTTTCCAATCGATCCAGAAACGCTTTATGATCCGTTACCGGATAATTACCAACAGAGACCATCCGTTCAAAGATCGGCAATTCTGTCGTGATAAACACTCGGGATGTGGATGGCTGAATACTTTTCCATAGTATTTCGGCAGTATCAGAACCGGTTTGCCGGATAACAATCCCTTGCAAGCGATTCCAGTTTCTTTCCTTCCAACCCAGTATTACACGAGGAAACTCGTTGCGAATCCATTTTACCCATTCCCGGATTCGATTCGGATTTCCCGGTTGGGTATTGACTCCATAGCGGTTTTCCAAATCATTCGCCAATTGTTCCAATTTTTGTAAATGAGATTCCAAATGAAGGGCTTCATCCTCATCTCTTGTCTTTTTCCAATAGGCAAAGCCCCAGATTGCCTGCTTGCCATAAAGAAATACATCCGCCATGAGACGCTGGTACTCAAGACGTTTATGTAAATCGTTATAATCCTGGATATTCACTTGAAGTCGCATACTTTCTAAATCCCATAGCGCCTTATCCAGAAGGTCGATCGCTTCTGTGCTCTCTTGTTGAATATCCACCAGAAGTTGCTTGTCGGGATCGAGCAAACGCCGGTAAAAATGGATTATTTCCGGTTTCAGATCATCTTCCGCCATAACGATTTGAGATAGCGACCATTGTTCCGGATCCGGTAAAGTCCCTTGATCGATGCATAATAAAGAATCCTGGATCATTCCCATTTTACGATTCCAAAGAACCGATTGGTCGAAAATAGCGAAAAGGATAATCCCTTCCCGAGTCATGGGCAGTAATTGATACCGTTTTTGAATCCAATCCGCTTCAAGAACATGGGGAGGAAGAACAAGTTCTTCATTCCAACGGAAAAAAGCCTCCAGATTGATTTCATTCGGCGAGTTGAATAAAGAACCGCTTGTTCCGATCACGGTCGCAACGGTACCGCGTACCGTATCATCATCGAAACCGGTTTCCCAAACATTCAACTGAGGGATTTGATTCACGATATACCACGGTCCTCCAAAACGAACTCCAGCCAGATCCAGATCAAGCAATTTAGGAAGGTTTTTCAATGAATTCAAACTAAAAGACCGCATTCCTTCAAATGCACTTGCGGGACTGTCAAAAGGTACTATCACGGTGATTTTTCGATCGGTGAAGGTAGTCAAGGCCTGGGTAATCCATTCGAATTGTTGTGGACTTAGATCGTCCAGCCGTATAAACAACACCTTGTTCATTTCCCCAACAACCACGGAATAAACCGTATCGATCAAAAAACGGATTCGTTCCGGATTCGGAATTGCCGGGCGCGAGTCGGGAACCGCTGCATCCCAAGGTGGCAAAAGAGAATCGTTGAATGAAAGAACCACTCCATCCAGTTCCGGGATCAATTGAAAGGCTTTTCGATAGGCGGCCTGCCGAGCCACCAACAGAGGATCGTCCCGGTCGAAAAGAAAGGTACGGCCTTCCAGATGAATTTCACGGCTGGATACCAATACTCGAATATTTTTGCTTTCCAATTGCGACGCGAGGTTTTGAACCAAACTCCGTTTGGAGGGATTTAGGATTAAATCATCCACTGCTTGTAGGATATCTCCTCCCAAATGGATCTGGGTAACTCCCAACTCTTCCGCTTTTTGAATCAGATTCTCCGCAATCAAGCCGTGAGCCGAGGCAACCATCCAGGCATTTTCCACCGCAGGTATTTCCGGAATTGGTTCGATGAAAGGCCGCTGAACCTGCGGTTGGATCAATTCCTGCGGAGGCAAATCCCCAGGTGCGGATCGAATGGCTTCGGAAGGTTGCGTAGGGATTATCGGGTTCGATTCCGACGGAGTAGGCGAAACCAAAACCGGTGAATCCCATCGGGTATCCTGGCTGGAGCAACCGATACAAATCAATGCCAAAAAACAAGCCAGACCGGCCAGCAAGAATACACCGCTCTTCTTCTTGGTAAGAAAGAGTAAATTATGGATCATGATCGAGAAAGCCTCTCGTTAAAAGTCATGGATTTGAATTTTACCCAACAATTTATCCTAATAGACGGATAAATCGCTCCCTTTATGCATTTCATAAAGAGGATTCAGAAAATATTGTATGAAGAAAATGGTACAAACGTTCGCCCAGAACCGGAAGAGCATATTCCGAAACGGCCCTCTGCCGGGCCCGGGTACCTAGGTTTTTACGGCAATCGGGATTCTTCGCCAATCGAACCAATGCAGCGGCGAATTCATCTTCGTTTGGAGCAAGAATCCCCGATCGATCGTGTTGAATTACATGCGTGGCTTCTCCAACAGCCGACGCGATAACGGGAAGTCCGGCAGCCATATATTCAAATAATTTCGTGGGGCTCTTACAGCGTAACCATGGATCGTCTCCATGAAGGGGAAGTACGCCGACATCCACTTCTTTCAATAAGGAAGGCATTGTGTGGGGATCGACCCAATCCATCCACTGAATAGGAAGATCGGTGAACTGCTCGATAGCGATTTGTCGGATTTCCGGCCACGCAGCGCCGCCCCCTACAAGGCGCAGAGATAGATTGGGAGTTTGAATCCTGGCGCGCTGGCAGGCGCGGAGGAGCATCGTCAGATTCTCCACAATCGGTTTCCCCCATACCAGACCATTCCACAAAACGATCATGTCTCCCCTGGAATAGTATTCCGGTTTCGGGGTAAAAACCGCCGTATCAACTCCGGTGGGAATATAGGTCGTATGGGGATTTTGATCTAGAAGCAGGGACTCCAATTCACGGCTGGCGGTCACACACCCCCGGGCATTCCGGGCTAACCGCCAGGTAATATCGTCCCATCGGTTACTGCCAAAAAAAAATCGATTCAGGATTCCACGAAAAAAGAAATTAGAAAGTGGAATATCGTAATCGTCGTAATCGAAAAGGTAATTTTTAATCCAACCCAGGCGATACAACCAATAAGGAGCGGCGGAATGAAAATGCGCCTTTTGGATATAAATAACCGTGTTTCGTTCCCGAAGAAGACGCCAAACGGCTTTCCCGGTGAGCAGGAGTTTTTCCCGGTCGCGGAGATTTTCATACATGGCGGCTTCCGTTTTATCAGGAGCCAGATCGTCTCGAAACGATAGAACCGCCGTTTCCACATCGGGATACGTAGAAAGAATACGCGCAAAATGATAACACCGGACACGCGTGTGGGGATACTCGTATCCATTATGCCCAATAAATAGAAGACGAAAATTTCGTCCGGGGATCACCAACCATTCCCTTTTAGATTCTTTCAAGGCGATTCTACGAGTTTATCTCTCAGAATACTTTTGAAGCCTTGAAAAAAATTGCTGAAACCTGAATTTCACATATCTTTGGCTTAACATCGCCGCACAGATAGGGGCTGGAAACGATATCGAGGATTCCAGACCGCGTTTTACTGAGAGGCCGATTGCGCAGTGGATGAGGGAAGAAAACCCGGTCCTAAAAGATTGAGTATCCTCGAATCCTGTTGGACGTAAGGCAGAATGAGATTGCCCGGTTGATTTTCGATGATCAGTCTGCGCGCATCGTCTCCCCCGATTTGAATTGCCCGTTCCACATAAGGGAAAATCTGCACCCAGGGCGTTTGAACGCCGGAAAGCAAGCGAGCGTACGTAATCAAGTATTGCCAATTATCCGGCTGTTTTTTCACCAATGCAGACATCACGTTTTGCGCACGTTGAAGATCGTTCATCTGCACGCATAACATCATCAAGGAATGACGCATTTCGTCGTCGTTGGGTTGAACACGTAAATATTCTTCCACGGAATCCGCGGCTTTGTCGAGTTTTTGCAGACGTTCGTAAATTTTGGCATGCCAGAGGTAATTCTCCGGCAGGGGTGTGGCATTAACCCGTTGCGCCATCTCCAAAGCATAGGTGGCTACGGCTGGATTGGCTTTTTCTTTGTCGGCGGATAATTCAGTTGCCACGGCGAGAAACAGGTTATAGACATCCTTATCTTCCCATTTCATGTTCAACCGGGCCATATCCACAGCCTTGGCATAATCGTTATCTCGAAGACTTTGAATGATCGATTCGAATTGGGTTGGATTGGGAACCGTCCGAACGCGTCTCATCACTTCATTCAGAAGAACTTTTTCCAGATACTTTTCCGCCGCTCGCACCGCTCGTTTATAATCTCGATTCTGGCAATAGCAATTGGAAAGATACTTATAAATGTCGAATCGGGATGGATCGGTGATCAGCGCCTGATTGAGAGATTCAATTGCTTGCGGGTAATTATGTTCCTTAATGGCGCCCAGACCCAGGTTGAAATGCGCATAAATCTGCTCTTTATCAATCGCCAAAACGCGGTTATAGGTTTCCCGACTGGCTTCCAGAACGGCAATCGCCTGCTCGGGTTCCGGAGCGACCTTAAATAGGGCTCCAACGCTGTCCTGTTTTTCCGGCTTGATTAAATCGTAATACCGGTCGTACAGAACGCCTAGGTTATTATGCGCCCACTTATAGTTCGGATTCATGAATAAGTCGGTTTGAAGAATGACAATACCTTCTTCGTTGTACCTGCGCCGATCCTCGGGATTCAATCCCATCGGTAGATTGATCTGGGATCCGGGGCTCGCTCCCAGCACAGCGGTTTCTGTATCCACTACGGCATCAATGTAGTAACGGCCTAGTATGTAAAACGTCTCCATTTGATAGGGATAATAATATAAAGACTTCTGAAAACATTTGAACATCCCATAATAATTATTATCTTCCCGTTCGGTCATACCGTGGCGCAACCAGGTTTCTCCGATCAACTGATACGTATTCAATACACCTACGGGTAGAATCGCTATAAAGAATACAACCCACCAGAAAAACCCAGGAAGACGGCGCGTATGTTGTTGTATCGGATTCACAGGCTCGGGTGTGACGCCGAATATATGATTGCGAATGCCACGGCTGGCAAAATGCAGGTTTTGATAGACGGCAACGCAGATACCACACAACAACCAATAAATCACGGCGGACGAAGAGATGACAAACGTGTGGCCAAAAGCGCAGCTGACCAAAGCGACAAGCAGAGCGGTCAGAATCCCCCACTGCAGATAGAAGTAAAACTCCCGTTTTTGCTCGGAGAAGATCAACCCATCGTAAAAATCGGTTTTCTTCTCTTTTTGGGCCGCTGCGATGGATTGATACTCCACCAAACGCAAAGAAGCGAGAATGGCGATGAAAGAGACAGTGGCGATCCAATACCAGCCTAAAAGTCCAAAAGCGCCGAATTCCACGGCATGATAGAGATGATCATTATGAACTTTCCGCGCCAGGGTTTCTTCTCCCAAGACCTTGCGTTCCAGTTGACTTTCGTAAAGAGGATGTAGTACTTTGAAATTGCCCGCCCCAATTCCCTGAAAAGGCGTATCGATAATATTTCGGGCGGCGGCGTCCATACACTGCAACCGGAAAACAATCGGAGCCACCCCGTCGGGAATCAAATCGCCATCCACATCCATCCAGCTGGCCATCGATGCCATTTTGGTAATTACAGGATTCGGAATGATTGTCCCTAAAACGGCCATCAGGCTTAACCCCAACAACATAACAATAATGATCTGGCGAAAACGTTTTTCCAAAACGATGCGGGGCGCTTTGAATAATCCGATTTTCCGGGACCAGGGAATCATCTTGAAATAGACGATCAACACGGTGGCTACAGGAATCGCCACAATAAATCCCGCAAAAGTGGCGTTACAATCGATATAGACCATGACGATGCAGTTGATGAGTGTCACAAACGTATAAAAAATGAGCTGAGCGGGCTTACGTCTATAACAGAACATCATGGCAAAGCAGATGGGTAATGCCATATTCAAAAATTCAGCCGTATAATTCTCGTTCCCCATGAACGAGACCGGTTTATGCGTCAGTTTGCGGATACCGAATAATCTCTCTGTCGTAACGAACATCTGATCCCAGTCAAACCATTGACCGAGCGCATAGATATCCACCAGAAGGCACATGATGCCCAACAGATATGCAAAGATTTCAAAATCCTTGTATCGTGTTAAAAATTTGGGAATCAGAACCATGAAAACCATCGCCGCCACCATAAATGTGATGGTTTCCCAGGCTTCCGTCAAATTCACGGAAACCAGCGATGTAATCATGATAATCATAAAGAAAAACGCCGCCGGTGTTGCCAAGGCCGAACGAACGCAACGGCGCTTGACTGCAATCACACCCCAACAAGCCGTCAACATCATCACCAGCCACTGAAACGAAGCAACCTTGGGAACGTGATAATGCCGCCAGGTCCAGGTGAAAAAAACCAGTGGAACGTAAATCATGGTGAAATAGATAATTACGCGGCCTAAAAGTGAGGTCCAGCGCTCCCAAATGGATAAAGGATGGTTGAGACTGAAGTCATGCGCGTTTAGAGAGGTCATGAATTTAACTCATTTCCCTTCCCGGTTTGACCTGGCGAGGATTCCCATGAACGTTGAAATCGTGGTAGTATAAACCATGTTATGGAAGATGCAATCTGCGCGAAAGGCTTCCTGACAGACATCGCCGCGTATCGGGCGGCCAGGTATTATTCCCTATAACGACAGATCGTTAGGAACGTAACGATGCCAAATATTCTTGTGATTCACGGGCCGAACCTGCAACTCCTGGGTATACGCGAACCCGGCACTTATGGAACCGTAACCCTGAAACAGATCGACGACCACTTGAACAAACTGGCGGAAGAACTCGGCGTTCATTTGCGAATCGAACAGCATAATAGCGAAGGAGCGATTGTTAGTTTGATTTCGGATGCGATGAAATGGGCAGACGCCATTCTCATTAATCCCGCGGCCTACACGCATACCTCTGTCGCTATTCGAGATGCGATTGCGGCAACAGGGTTGCCAGCCGTGGAAGTCCATCTCTCCAACATTCACAAACGGGAACCGTTCCGTCATCATTCTTTCATTGCCGGAGTTGCCGCCGGTCAGATTTGCGGCTTCGGCCTTCAAAGTTATCTCTTGGGTTTAAGAGCCGCATGCGAACTATGCTCTGCCTCATCCCATATCTAGCCATCCCTTTGATTCTACCGGATTTGACGACGGGATATCGCCTCCTCGCCTTTCTTGCCGTCTTTTTAATCGCCGGATACCAACTCTATATAGACAGCAAAAGAGAAACCTCATCTGCCCATCGGATTTCTCCATTTCACGGTGTGATTCTATTGGGAACCATTCTACTCTATTTCAGTTTTAACGATTCCTGGTATCGGCATATCGTCTGGCCTTCAGCCGCTTGTGGCGTCTTATTGCTTTTAACGACGGCTCTGAATAGTAAAACTCCCGTCTTACTGGGTACTTTGATAACGGGTTTTCTTTTTGCCGGACTCGCTATTCTCGATGGATGCCATTCATCTCTTTTTTTTCACTATATTTATTCAGATACCGTTTCTCTTGCGTATCCTTCTGCCGCCTTGAAATTAGATTCAGGCATAACGCTCCCCACAGCCATACAGACTCCAGAGCATTACGTGTATAAAATATTGCTACAAACATCTGCAGCAATTGGAACAACCCTGGCCGTTTTGGTGGGTTTCATCTCCTCCTTCAAGCGTTTCCCGATTCTCCGCTGGTTGCCGCTCTCCATATGGATAATAATCTCGTTTTCATTCATCGGACGCGATCTCTTTCTATTAACCGGAATCCTCGTGATCCTTTTTACTGCAATCACCGGTCATCCCCGCCAATTGTTTTCCTGGAAATCGTTTCTTGGGATAACGGTTTTGGGGGTATTCTGCCTGGCCGGTTATCTGGGGTGTTTTGATGGATTGGCAATCTGGATTCAACAATCCATTTTTCTCTTCCATCGCTCGCTTCCAACACCAGTTTCCATTTCCATGATCGGAACTCTCTCACCGAGAACGATTTTTTATGGCGACGAAAAAATGGGAACCGACTGGATCATTCCCGCTGTAATCGGTGGTGGATTCCTATTTCTCATCGTGGAAACAGGTTTAAATCGAAGAAAAGACGACTTGCGATATCCCACCGGAATTTCCTTTCTCCTATTAACCGGTCTTTCAATCGGCCCTACGGTGAACACTTGGTTAATTCATCCACTGACATGGATCGCAATGGCCTGCCTGCAAAATGCCCATCGGATAGAAAAGCCACAACGATCCGGCATTCCTTCTCCCCAATTCGATCGCCGTTTGACGCTTAAAGTTCTAATGGGAATGACATGTATTCTAGGTATCATGGTACTCTGGAATCTGGTTCCCAATTGGCGAAGCGAACAAGAATTGAATCGCTTCCAAACAGCGATACTCGAGGGCGATCGTAACGATTCAGTCGTAAAAGCCTATAGTCATGCCCCCTATCGAGGCGATATGGCCGCTCTCTGTGCCACGGAATCGATCATGATTTTCTTTCCCCAGATCGCACTCCCTCCCTCTCCGGAGCCAGGCAAATGGGAATACTTAATGCGCTTTGGCGCTAAGTATGGTTATATTTCTTTGTTGGGAAACGCGCGGCTATCCGGTCTCTATTTCCTATTATCGCAGGGAGAACGATCTATGGATGTCCTCGCGATGGCCACGGAAATATCTCCACAGGAAATAATCCTGCATGAATTACTCGCGGATATGCTGGATACTGTGGGACGCAAGGAACAGGCTATGGAACATTACCGAATTTGCGCCAACCTCGATCCATCCGCCTCTCGAATCCGGGAAAAAATGGCTCGGCTCTATCTGTCGCAAGGGAAAAAAGAAGAAGCGAAGATCGAATGGAATAAATTGTTGACACTGGATCCTACTCAAAAACCTGTTATGCCCTGAATAAATCCACGCCTGTATAATCTCTCTATTTCTCCTTCAATAACAGAACTTCGGAATAATAGTATTGCGGGGCAAAACGAAAAGCCATACAGGGAGGATTGCTGGTTAAAGGAGGCGCAGGTGGATTCACCATAATATCCGGAAGTAACGGCAATACGGCAAACTCACTCCAAATACTCGTGGGAGACCAGGTCTGCAATCGTTGTAATGTGAACCGCTCCTGCAATCGTTGCTCTTCGCGCCCCAAATCGGAATACGTGTTATGAAGAATCACTACATCGCCAACCTGAGGTTCGGTCAGCGGATAATAATAGAGCCGGTCCTTTTCTCCCGACCAAAAATTCATTTTGACATTGTATACACCGTCCCGGTACGTTTCGTCGGAAAGAATACGGCGAATTTCGGGAACCTGCCTTTGAAATTTCGCGGAATGGATAAAACGCGCCGATTCAACCAAATCGCCAAAGGCAGACCGCTGAAAATACAAAACCACCACTGTCATTAAAGATAGATTGATGAATACCAAAGTCCCCAAGACAATCCGTACCTTGTAACTCTGCAACCGTTGGGCGATCTCATCCCATCCCCGCCCCGCCGCGATACACCATAATGGAATCAAAGGCAATAGATATCGATATTGAAACGAGAGAAAACAACTTTGCACAACCAAAAATACTATCGCGGTAATAAGATAAAAAATCAGGAATTGGCGATCTTCCCGGTTTCCCCGATATAATCCCACAATCCCGGCTATCCCACAGACAAACAAGCCGTATGTGATCGCCCAGGGCCAATAAAACAGATAGGTTTCAAACATGGAATAATACAGCGCCACGGTCGTCCATAAACCATAAGACCCACGCTCCATAAACTGTTGGGTATGACCGAATCCTCGATATCCGATCCATCCCAACAGAGCCAGCCAGGGGAGAATCGACAGGGAACAATCAACCAACAAACGTATCTTTTTCTCATGCCAAAGCGTCTCACGGTGCTGCCATAACAGGTACAAGGCGAAAGGAAGGAAAAATAGACCTTGATATCGCACCAAAGTTGCGACCCCTATCCATCCCAGGAAACAGACTGGAGAACGCCGGGATTGCTGAAGAAGATGGATCCATTGCATGCAACAAATCAGAAAGAAAAAAAGAAATAATGAGTCCGTCATAACTCGCAAAGACCATCGATTAAATACCGGGGAAAGAGATAAAAACAGAGTCGCAATCGCCGCCATATCATCCTTCCCCAGTACCTTGCGGCCAAGTTCAAAACAGACCCATAACGAACCCGCCGAGGCCAGAATCGATACCAACCGTCCCGCGATCAACAGATCGGGAACAAACTGGTGGACGATCCATACCGCGGCGGAATATCCCGGAGGGAAAAAAACAACCGGACTACTCCATAATTCCAATTGGATGATCCCATCGGTATATTCGCCCCGATTGAGATCGATCAAAGCCAATTTGACAATCAATGAAATGCCGAGAATTCCCCAAAAAGAAACAGGCATTCTTTGGAAGATATTCAACCAACCGCCAACTTGACCGACCGAGAGATTGATTCGATTTCTTGACATAACTTCTATAAATGCTATATATAATCTAAAATTGGCTTTATAACCGTTTCGTACCGATTGTACTACCTTGTTCTACAAGTCGATAGAGTCCAGTCTTCCTAAAGAATTCCGCTGGATTGTATTAAATCGTAAAAGAAACTGTTATCCGTTATCTCATGGGTTATCCGAGCGTTATCATCCCATAATTCAATTTCTTTCGGAAACCCTGAAAAGCCGAAATCTTCAAATTTGATCGCTATTGAACGGAAAAAATGAGTTTAGAACCCTTTACGTCTGTATTATCGAGCCTCTTTTATTTCGGTATCGTACTCGGTCTGGCCGTCATTTTTCACGAATGGGGACATTTTATCGTTGCCAAACTGACCGGCGCGAAAGTCGACGAATTCGCCGTTGGTTTTGGAAAGAAACTGTTCAAATTCAACTGGCACAACACCGAGTATTCTATTCGTGCCCTACCCCTGGGCGGTTTGGTTAAAATCCGGGGAATGGATCCGGATGAGGAATTGACCGGCGCAGAATGGGAATATCTGCAACTGGCACCCTGGCGAAGGATTCTGATTGTTATAGCCGGGCCATTCATGAATTTCGTTCTCGCCTACCTGATTTACATTCTGGTACTCATGGCGTTTGGAGAGCCTTATACCGCCACAACTACCATCGGCAAAGTGCCAATTGGTTCCTGGGGCTGGCAAATGGGCCTTCATGATGGAGACCGCATCGTTTCCGTCAATGGAACTCCCGTCTCCTCCTGGAATGAAATCACCCAATATCAAGCCCAGGCCGTTGTCGAGTCGGCTACGTTGAATTTGGTCGTGGAACGCGATGGAAAACAACTCACCAAAGAAAAGAGTATTCCTTCCCTTCTCAAAGATGATGGAACCGAAGCGCCAATCCAAGTTCCCGATCAATACGACGGAGTATTCATCACCCGGATTGCCACGGACAGCCCAGCGGCCAAAGCGGGATTAAAAGCCGGAGTATCCATTTTAACTATCGACGGAATCAAGATCGAAAGCCGTGATCAATGCTCGAATTACATATCTACCTGTTTTGAAAAAACGCCCGATGGCGGCTTTCAATCCAGGCCGGTCACCCTGGTTTACCAGGAACCAAACGGCGCGACTCAAACCCTCGTCGTAACGCCGGAACTGATCGAACCGGCGGAAGACGCCATCCCCTACCAACCCAAACCTCAGATTGGTT
>CAZFOX010000035.1:0-14399 GCA_964520565.1 uncultured bacterium
TCCGCCCGGCCTCAAATGGGAAACGTCCGCGGGGCCGAATACGATTTTTATCAAATCTGGCGCTCGGATAACGCCGAACGTTGCCGCCGATGGGTTCAAGCCACCCGGTGTTCCTGCACGCATGAATGCTTTCTGACCGCTAGCATCCTGTTCGGGAAATCGAATTATCCCCGCCTGGCGGGGGAATGGCTGCGGATGGCGCTGTATCCGGCTGGAAAAAAATGAGAACGGTTTCTTAGCGAGATTCTGTCGGCCAGGGGGTGGGTTTTACGAATAGGGACGATACATCCAGGATGCCCAGATCGGCTGCTTGATCGGGATTTACATCGACAGTCCGGAGTAATTCTTTTCTTTCCTCGCCGTCTAAGGTTATGTAAATACAAAACAATTCGTAAGCGCCGGGCGGAACGTTATCCACCTGGAAATAGCCCTGGTTTGAGAAAGACCGGATGGAATCGAGGGTGATGTGAACCGGCCAATCCACTCCCCGTCCCATTAATTGAAGGCGCTGGATATTACTGTGGAATTCATAGGGGATAATCGCTCCTCGAACCACTCCTTTCCCCGCTTGGGTCAAACGAACGTCCAGGTTTTTCGTCAGACCGTTTTCGTAAAAGGCGATTTCGTGACGGGCGGGAACGTATCCGTCCGCCTCGATCGTCAGAAGGTATTCACCGCTCAGAGGGGCAGAAAAACCGAATTGGCCAGGCGAGGGGGCGTTCCACGATCCATCCCGAATCGACCAGTTCAGATATTTATCGTATTGAGGAAACCGGTAGGCCAGAGTGGCTTTGAAATCGGTGACAGGTTTTCCGGTTTCGCCATCGCGGACGAAGCCGAGAACGCCGTTTTCCGGTTGAAGAACAATGAGGAGATTCGATTCGTTGACCGGAACCGGAAGAATATAAGCGAAATAAGCGCCCTGGCCGAAAGTATTTTGTTCGTGGCGTACCCGTTTTGGAGAGTGATATCGGGAAAGTCCATATTGAGCCATGATTTGCAGGGTACTTACCCCATAGACCGAGTTGAATTGAAACCAGCCTTCCCGGTTGGTTTCGGCGGTTTGTTGAGTGGCCCCTAAGAGCGTCAGTTGTGCGCCGGAAGCGGGGGAACCATCCGGAAGAACGACGTAACCCGATATCTGGCCAGCCTCGTGGAGAATAAAATTCTCGGTTTGCGTTCCGCCTTCGGGAATGGGAATCGCCCGCCGTTGGTATTCATACCCATCGCAACGAACATCCAGCGCCACCTGTTGAGCCCCCCCAAACGCATCCTTGGGAATCGATCGGGGGATATGGCCGATTCGATAATTTCCCTGCGCATCCGTCATAGTTTCCCGGCGATCGCTACGGGAATCGAAGACCTGGGCGATGACCCGTGCGGCCGCGATGGGGCGATATTGGGGTGTGGTTACTTTTCCCTGAATGGAAAAACCCTCTCCGAGAATCACGGAGATATTCTCAATGCGTTCTCCAGGCGCGAATTCGAATTCCTCGCTGAAACCCGCCGCAAAATCCGGGTGGCTGGCCAGGATACGCGCCGATTCTTTTCCCTCTTTCGATAATGGACGATTGACAGTCAATGGAAGAACGAAGCGTCCTTGCGGATCGGTCTGAGCCGATACGTTCCGGGATGACGGCATGAGGAGTTCTACCACGGCCTGAGCTACGGGTTGGCCTTCCGAGTCGGCGACCTGGCCGGAAACGATTCCCGTTGGGTATAGGTGAATGATGAGGTTCTCGATGCTTTCCCGAGAGCGCGGAATATCGAGGCTTACAGGTGAGAACCGTTTTTCTTTGGATTCAGCCAATTGAATGGAGTAATCTGCGGGAAGGAGATCGGAAAAGAGAAATGCGCCGCTTTCGAGGGTACGGGTTTCTTGGACCAGAAACGGCTCGATATCGTTTATGCGCCGATCGTATAACTCGAGAGGAATATCATTCAGTTCTTCCCCCGTTATCGCATGGACGACTTTGCCCTGGATCGAGATCGGCGGCGCCGCAAGGCGGAACGGGATTTCGTGTACCGACTGGGCGATCTCGATCGTTTCGCAGCGGGGTGTATATCCATCCGCTTCCACATGAACCTGAGTCGTTTGAGGAGGGAGATCGAAAAAGGTAAATCGCCCATTGGCCTGGCTGGTAGTGGAGGTCAATAGTCTCCCCCAGCGTCCCTGGCTATGAATCGAAGCGGTGGCGCCTGGAATCGGCCTGTTCCATTCATCCGTCACCACGCCGTTAAGACGCGCTTTTTCATCGATCTGGATCGTAATGGATTGATTCCAGAGTATCGGAATTGTGCGATCGATGGGCAGATATCCATTTTTTTCTGCCGACACCCGATAACGTCCACGGGGCAACCGTTCGAAATTGAACGAACCGTTCCGGGGTGTATTTGTCGTGGACACAATCAAAGAGGCCGCTCCGGATGGCGGTTGTTCCGTTTCCCAGGGAATGCCGGGAGCCAGAGGAGATTCAAAACGGCAGGCGACGGTGGCGCCGTTCACGGGTTTTCCCGCGTGGGTGAATACCCAACCGCGCAGAGTGTATGCCGGAGGACGAAGCGTGAGAGTTTTCGTTTGGGTGCGGCTGGAGGTAAGGGTGAGGTCGAGGCGATCTGTCGCCGGCGAGTAATCAGGCGCATCCGCCGTGATCTGGTATTGTCCTTCCTGTAGGACAAGGATTCGGCATAAACCCGATGCGTCCGTTACCGTAGTATGCCGGTAAGCGAGACCGTCCAAGGAAGTCAGAACCACCGTGGATTTGTCGACAGGTTTTCCTTCCGGATCGTTGATTTGGCAGTGGATCGTGAATCCGGTTTGGGATGGAGGGAGGATTTGCGGCCGATCCGTATAGGATTGCGACAGGGCGTTTTCAGTCGATTGCGGATAGATCGGCGTGGAAAAATTATCTCGTGTCTCGTTTGGAAGGCCGGTAAACCAAAATAAAGCCGCGATCGACATCACGATCCCCAGGAAGAATATTCCCGCCAACAGCAACGATAGGACTTTATTCATGTTAGACCGTTCTTACTATCCTCAATGTCTTTTATGTCCATTTGGGAGAGGCGCTCGATCCCAATGGATGGGTTAATTAAAAGCCAGTTGATCGCTCTCCGCTTTCAAAGTCCTTTCTTAATGGTATACTTTTTTTAATGGAATGTGTTGCCCCATACCGCAGGACGGGGAAGGAATACGGGATGCCTCCAGTTAATCGCGAACAGTTAGTCAATTATATCAAAAGTCTGGAAACCAAGGTTAAACAGTTTCAGGATGTTCTCAAGAAGCGCGACGCGGAAATCATTCGGTTGCGGACGGAATTAAAAACGCTGGTATCCGACAAAAATACCGGGGTTACACCTGAATCGGTGAGAAAGCCGCCGTCTCCGAGCCCGGTTGTTCCTCCCACGCCCACACCTCCCGCACCTGTATCTCCGCCCGCGGCATCCGCTCCGCCGGTCTCTCCTGCTATCCCGCAGTTCAAACTGAAAGCCAAGCCGCTGGAAGAGCGTCCTAAATCGTTCATCATGAAAGCGGATGCGGGAGCGGATGAGAGAGTCAAGCAGTCGGTTCAAACCAGGGAGGTTACCACGGCTTCTTCTCTTCCTCCCGAACCTCCGCCAGAACCTCCATCCATGAGTTTTGAGGAGACTGCGGATGAGATGGAAGCCGCGACGCCAGCCGGTGTTTCGCAACCGGCCGCACCGTTCGTTCCTTCCATTAATTTTAATGCGGGCGAGTTTTTGAGTGCGGTGATCGATGGAGAGGAAGAGGCGGACGAGATCAAAGCGCTGATCGAGCGATTGGAAAAATCCGAACCGGATCAACGCCGGAATGTGTTGCTTTCGTTGACCAGTGTGTATTGGCGTATGACGGCCAATATGGCCAAGCGAATGATCGGTGAAAATCTATCCCGTGAAAAAAGGCTTTGTATGCGGTATGGCATGCTGGATGAGAAAATGATGTCCAGCCGTATGGATGTATGGGAACAGCTCTATCTGGATAAAAGCCAGCCCAAGGATACGGGGATCTATTTCGTGGATGAATGGTATGAAGCGGTTATCCGCGGCGACGTTCGTTACAGCACGATCGACGAATTCGCTCTGGACGGCGCCAAACCCGATCCCAAGGCGACGGGCGCCCTGGCGCTATCGTACGAAATCATGACGGTTCCTCAGATGCAACGTCTGTGTGTAGGGCCGCGCGCCAACATGATCGCCGTGCTGGTTCAGGATTTCTGTGCGCCCAGCCGCGACAATCCTATCGTGAACCGGCAATGGCTGCCGGAGGGGATGGCCGAGGTTTTATCGTGCGATTACACGATGTTCCACCGGAAATACAAAGGGGAAGAGACGATCGTCAAGCCGCTATTTATCATCTGTCCGGGTTATGGCCAACGGTCGGGTTGTTGGGAGCCCTATACGCCAGGCCGCAAAGGCGATACCGGTCCGCGCATTCCGATTTGTGCGTTTCCCCCCCGTTCCAGCCTGAAAGCCTTGATTATAGGGATATCCGATTACCGTTGGGAATACGCCAAGGCGGATTCCATGCATTATTGGCTGACGGAGGGATTGACCGGGAAATGGATTGCTCTGTTCAATAAAAAGGAACAACGCAAGGATCTCAAAGTCTGGTTTCAGGAAAGTTATATGTATTGGGTGGTGAGCGAGTCGAACCGAATTCCCAAACTGGAAAAGAGATTCCGCGAATTTTTCTGGGTGAATTGCCCGTTTAGCGATAAAGTCAAGGAACGTCTCAAGGGCGGGGGCATGTTTGGCCGTTTGATCGAACTGGAAGACGCCAAGAAACAACGGGAAGAGGCCGAACGAGTGGAGATCGAACGGATCAAGGCGGAGCGCGAAGCCCGGAAGGCCAAACGGCTCGGGCAGCAGGAACAATTGAATTCGAAATGAGGGCGTCCCGATGGAACTTTACTTTATTCGTCACGCCGTCGCTGTCAACCGAATGGAATCCCAGGTAAAATCGGATGAAGAACGATGGCTGACTGAAGACGGCATTCAAAAAATGAAATGCGCCAGCCAGGGATTGCGGAACATCGTACCTCAATTCAACGTTATTTATACAAGTCCTTACGTGCGCGCCCGCCAGACAGCGGAAATCGTGGCGGAAGCGTACGGCAATAATCCTCCCTGCCGGGATTTGGATGCGTTGCAACCCGGCGCCGATCTGAGCGCCATTAAGGCGGCGGTTAAAAAGCAACCTTCTTCTTCGCGAATCGCGTTAGTCGGGCACGAACCGGATTTGAGCGAATTGATTTCACTTCTGGTTACCGGTTCCACCCGGCCGCAAATCGAAATGAAAAAAGGCGCGGTTTGCCGGGTGGATATTGAAGATCAACCCATTCCGGGATCCGGCGTTCTGGTTTGGTTGCTCCCAGCGAAAATATTGCAAATGATCAAGTAATCTGCAAGTGGCAGTCCAATCCATTTTGCCGAATCCGATAATTTTGATGATTTTGCGATGCT
Organism: uncultured bacterium; assembly: GCA_964520565.1. Lineage (GTDB taxonomy): Bacteria > Hinthialibacterota > Hinthialibacteria > Hinthialibacterales > Hinthialibacteraceae > CAZFOX01. The sequence goes on from CAZFOX010000035.1 coordinate 5,485, forward strand.
TTTATGATGCTCTCTTCCTTGCTTGTACGAGATTTTCGAATGATTCGGGAAGCGGCACTCTCCCTTCAATCGGGAATGCAGCTTTTCCTCGGGCAAAACGCGCAGGGGAAAACCAGTCTGATTGAAGCGGTGCTTTTTCTTTCCACATCCACATCGCATCGCACCCGGCGGGAAGAGGAATTGATCCGTTGGGGAGAAAAGGCGGCTTTTCTGCGGGGACATATCGAGAACGAGGAAACGCATACGCTGGAATGCGGTCTGGAGAAAAGTCGGAAGTCCATCAAAATCGATGGTGTGGTTCTTCCCCGGGTGGGGGATTTATACGGCCATCTGCGCTCGGTTCTATTCGCGCCGGAAGATTTATCGATTATCGGAGGAAGCCCTCAGGAACGGCGCCGTTTTCTGGATATGGCGATTGCCCAATTGAACCCCCGGTACATCCAGGTTTTGCAAAACTATCGGCACGCGCTTCGTCAACGCAACCAAATTCTCAAACGCCTGCAAGTGCGCCGTTCGCCGGCCGGGGACAAGGAACTCGATGTCTGGAATCGTCCCTTTGTTGATTTCGCCGCTCAAGTTATTTTCCAGCGAGCCGATACGATAAGACGACTCGCACCGTTGGTGGAAGAGCATTACGCGGGTCTGGCGGACGATGGGCCCTTCGCCCTCTCGTATCCGGCGGGAACCGAGGGAGGTGTGGAGGCGATCCGCGAAGCGTTTCTGGAGCGTATCCAGCGCATTCGTCCGTCGGAAATCGAACGGGGAAGCAGCCTGGCGGGTCCCCATCGGGACGATCTTCCCTTGTTGTTGGCTGGGAAAAATCTGATCCTGTTCGGGTCTCAGGGGCAGCGGCGGGCGGCGGCGTTATCGTTGCGGCTTGCCCAGGCGCAGCTCTGCCGGGAGTGGGTAGGCCATTGGCCGCTTCTGTTAATTGACGATGTGATTCATGAAATGGATAATAAACGCCGGTCCCGGTTTTGGCGGCGTATCGATCCCGGCGGGCAGATGATCGTGACCGCTACAGACCGGGAGCATCTTGGAATCGGCGTGGAACCCAATTGCATCTTCAAGGTGGAAAATGGAACGATATCTTCTGATTGAGCGAGACGGTGGAATTACGGTACGAACGGATGAAGGAATTACGTCGCCCGAGCGGTTATTGGTACTTCCTTTCGTTCAGGAGGCCTTTCTCGCACTTGAACAAAAAGACGTCAAGACGATTATTCTCAGCGACCAAAGTGCGATAGTCCCCTCCCAAATCGATGCGCCGGTTTTGGATGCGATTCATGAGAAAATGATTGCGATCATCGAAGAGGCAGGTGGAAAGGTGGCGGATATACTCGTGAATCCCAACCGGGATATGGCTCCCGAGTTATGCGCCTTTCCCCAACCGGGATTGCTTCATCTGGCGCGGGACCGATACGGTCTGCATCTGCCGGAAACGCCGTTTATCGTCAGCTCTTATGAGGGATTCCTGGCGGGATGCGCGGCGAAATGCAGAACCGTCTTTGTGAAAACCGGAAAACCGTATAAAGCCATGCAGGCTTTTCGTACTTCCACCGAGCTGCCGGAATTCATCGTTCCCGATCTTTTGTCGGCGGTCGTCAAATTATTCCCTTAAGAATGATGAATGATTTGAGCGGGTATCAGGGAGAGAAGGATTCTTCCGGTTTCACCTCGTCGATTGTGATAATTTCGACATTGAGTATCTTCTTCAATCGTTCCTCTTCGATACGGACTTTTTCCGTCTCGCCCGCCTTGCGGTAAAGCAAGAGCAGCTGATAGGAGACATACGTATTTTCGGGATACTGGTATCGCAGGTTTTCTGTGAGGGCGATGGCTTCATCCATCTTTTGGATTTGATCGAGGATTCGGACACGTGCGAGAAGAAAACGGGGGTTTTCCGGGCATCGCTTCAGCGCTTTTTCCAGAAGTTGGTTGGCGCGGTCGGAATTCTTCTGGTTGGCTTGATTGACGGCCGATAAAAACCAAAAGATGGCGCTATCCTGGCAGGATTTCTGCAACTCCTGGAGATATTGTTCGGAGATCGCCCCGGGTTTGTTTCGGATGGTCCAGCGTGCAAAGGCCAGTTGGATGGGCCATAGGCTGGGGTCGTTTTCCGATAGGATCGATTGTTGTCTTTGCGTATAATAGGCCGCGTCGTAATCGGGATCGGTGCGGATGTGCGAGGCGTCCAGATGCAATTTGATAAACTCTTTTCCCCGCTCGATGGCCTTGGTCATGGTGGCAGGCCATTGAGGCTCGAGCGAGGAGGGATATACGGCAAAACAGATCCCTTCCAGAATTTCTTTCTCGGTGAGTAGATGGGGTTCGTACGGCGTAACCCCTTCCGCATAAAAGATACCCCGCTTTTCATCTCCGCCGACCAACAACGTCAATTCGGTAATGAGCTGATTATCGAACATATCGCCCTGGCAGAATACCACGGGAATATCCTGACGCAGGCAGTTCAGAATTCCCTCCCCGGTGCCGATGAAGGGAATCACCTGATGCCGGGTAATCGATGCCAGAACGGTGACAAATTCGTGGAATAAGATACCGCGCCGGGGGGATACCTGAAGGAGATTGGTGATGGTGGCAAAGGACGCCGAATCTCCCCAATGTTCGCGAATTTCAGTGACAAGAAACGGCGCCGCATAATTGGAATACCGGGACATGCGTGGAGAGGCCTCCATGGATTGAACGACCGGCAGTGGAAAGGCCTCGGCGGGCAGGTTGCATACTATCCGGGCGACATCTGCCTGATAGGATTCGGGGAAACGATCGAGGATTTCCCTGTAGCAGGCGAGGGCTTGCGGCGTGTCGTTTCGCCGGATGGCATAATCCGCCAGGAGAGTCAGGATTTCGTAAGGGTGAAATTCGGGGAAATGGGCTTTAATTTGCTGAAGAGTCAGGGCTGCGTTGGTCAAATCACCCGAACGGCGTTGAATGGCCGACAGGATAAAGGATTCGTAAGGATTGGACTGATTGGCTTGTAAAATAGCGATTGCGTTGGCGTAATCTTCATCCAGCAATCGATAGTAGGCTTTGGATAGAGTATCCACCCCTTCCGGCCATTCCACATCCTTGCGTGGTTCGCCGGGATCGGCAACGGCTTCCTTGAGTTCGTAACGGAGCGGTTCGGCGCTGGTAACCGCCACCCGGGAATCGTGAATCCGGCGCGCTTTTTCGAGGTATTGTTCGGCCTCCTGCTGTTTCCCCTGGTTTTTGCGAACGAACGCAAAAACCTCGTAGAAATCGCGATTGGGTTCGACTTTGGATTCATATTGTTCCAGAATCCGGGCCGCGGTATCCAGTTCCATCAATTGAATCGCCAATTTGGCGGTTTCTGCAATCAGATAGGGATCCGGATAGAGGAGGTTGATGAGTTGGGAGAGTTGTTGACGGGCCAGGTCTTTTTTATTTTCCAGATTACTGAATATTAAAATATTCAGCGCCTGGGGGTCTTGGGGATTTTTATCCAGAAGATTTTGGACGATCTGCTGGGCTTCGTCGTTCTTTTGGTTGACCGTGAAGAGTTTCGCCAGGTCGATCGACAGCCATCGTTCCAGGATGGGCGAACCAAGACGATCTCTGGCGCGCATCAGAAACCGTTCTCCTTCGATGAATCGTTTTTCCCTCGCCGCCAGAATTCCAAAGACGTAAAGCGAATAGGGAGTGAGTTTTTGATTGCTGAAATCCGCATAGAGAACGCGATAGGACGGCGCCATGGTTTCCGCTTTCAAGGCCAGAAGCGAGAGACCGGGATACAGACCCGCATCGCTGGCATTCGCAATCAAGCCTTCAATGGCCATCGCGGTATCCTGCCGTATTCCCCGATCGATCGATTGAGCGAAACCGGCGAATGGTTCCTGCACAGTTTCCGAAGTAGATTCGTCTTCCAGAATGGACGCCAGCGAATCGTAAAAATCGAGACATAAACGTCTGGCATTGCGGGGCCGATTCTGAATTTCGAATAATTGCGTCAATGTGGAAGCGATCTGGACTCGCTTACCGTAGTCGATGTTTCGCGAAAATATCTGCGCCCGCAATGCATTAATGTCTTCCAGAGTCAATGAATCGATCAACTCATTATCCTGGGCCTGAAGGGAGCCAGGGATGAGAAATTCGATATGAATTCCAACTGAGAGGAAAACAATCGGGACAAAAAGGAGTCTCTTTCGATATTTTCTCATGGAAAAACCGAATCCTGAGACCTGGTCTCTACGCAGGAAAGCATGTTATGAAACAGGCAACCCATATTCCGACATGGCTTTGATCAGTTTCTGCTCGTTCTCTGGAGCCATGGGAACCAGGGGAGGACGTAAGGGTCCGCAATGCGGCAAACCCGATTTGGGATTGCGGCCGAGCAGAGAAACGGCGGTTTTAATCGGAATTGGGTTGGTTTCGATGAACAACGTTTTGTTCAGTTGGCTCATTTTGCGATGCCATTGCAGTGCTTCCCGTTGATTTCCCTGCAGGTAAGCATGAACCATGGCCCTGACATCCTGGGGGATTATGTTGGCGGAAACGGAGATGACGCCATGACCGCCGACCGACAATACAGGCAAGGTGATGCCATCGTCGCCTGACCAGACGAAAAAATCGTCCGGGGTTAACCGGCAGGTTTCGGATATCTGAGTGATGTTGCCGCTGGCTTCTTTGACTCCGATGATGTTTTTTTCCTCGGCCAGTTGGATCGTTGTTTCCAGATTCACGTTCACACCCGTTCGTCCCTGGATGTTATAAATGACTTGAGGGATATCGATTTCTCGAGCCAGGGTTTGGAAATGGTAGAGCAATCCCGCCTGAGTGGGTTTGTTGTAATAGGGTGTAACCTGCAAACAAACATCCGCTCCGTCTTCTTTGGCGGACTTGGTAAGTTCCAGGGCTTCTCGGGTGCTGTTGCTGCCGGTTCCCGCCATCAGCAGGGGAAACGAATTGTTCCCCCGGACGGAACGAAGATAATCGGCGGAGCGTTTGACCAGTTGTTTGTGTTCGGCGTGCGACAGAGTGGGAGATTCCCCAGTCGTTCCACATACCAGGATGCATTCCGTTCCAGCATTCACATGGAAATCGATTAACTTTTCCAAGGCGGAGTAATCGATTCCTTCCTCCGTAAAGGGAGTGACGAGAGCGACGGCGACTCCTTTGAACATTGTAATGTTCCTTTCCATCGGATTCCGATTCAATGCGATTTATGGTTCATACTAAAAATCTGTCGACCATCTGTCAACCAATATTGGATTGCGTTCTTCAAGAAAGCAGGTAAACTTTTAGGTAAGATTTTTTTTCTGTAGTTCTATTGTGAATGGATCGAGTGACTGTGGGTGATTTTGATTGGGGATGATAGGACCGTCATGATATCGACTACGAAAAATATTGGGTATCCCGCATTGGGGGATGAAGAGTTTTTTTCCGGCGCGTATATTCTGGTTATCGACGACGACGCCACTATCTGCGATATCATGACTCAGTTTTTAAGCCAACTGGGCGTTAGGTGCGACACGACGTGCAGCGCTCAGGAGGCGAATGCCTTGATTCGAAAAAATGAATACGATGTGATTCTTTCCGATATTTACATGCCGGAGGGTATCCGAGGGCACGACCTTCTGGCCGTCGCAATCGAGAATTCTCCCCTCACGCCTTTTGTGTTAATGACCGGCCGGCCTACTTTGGACAGTGCTATCGATGCCATTCGGCTGGGAGCTTACGATTATCTAACCAAGCCATTCAATCTCGATTACGTGCAATTAACCCTGACCCGGGCGTTGCATTACCGCCGGCTGGCGATTCAGAATCGTTCTTATCAGGAAAACCTGGAACAGGAAGTCAACGAACGCACCGAGGAACTGCAGAATTTTCTTTTGAATTCCGTTCAATCGCTTTCCAACGCTCTGGAAGCTCGCGATCCGTATACTCTCGGCCACGCGCAACAGGTTTCCGAGGTAGTGATTTCTCTCGCCCAGGAAATGGGCGTGGAGAACCGTCACGATGTGGCGCTTCGTTTGGCCGCCCAGCTGCACGATATTGGGAAAATCGGGATTCCCGACTCCATTCTATTGAAGCCGGGCGATTTGACTCCCGAAGAATATCAGATCATGAAAAGCCATGCGGAAATCGGATACAAAATACTCGCTCCCATCCGATCTCTCAAGGAAGTAAGCCGGTACGTATACGAACATCACGAACGTTGGGATGGATTGGGATATCCGCAAGGCTTAAAAGGGGAAGAAATACATTTCAACAGCCGTCTGTTGATGGTGGCGGAAGTGTTCGATGCGTTAGCGACGGAACGGGTTTATAAAAAAGCCTGGAGTAAAGAGGAAATCATCCAATATTATCGTGAAAACGCCGGTAAATCGTTCGATCCGGCCGTGGCGGGCGCTTTGATCCGGCTTTTGGAACAGGGGCGCTTCGACGATACCTATCATCTGGCGGGCTAAGGCGTTTTTCCCGCTTTGAAGTTAAAATGGGAGGGAATGAAGCCCGCCGGTTTTATTGTTTATGCCGGATGACAAATCGTTCCATGCGTTGAATCGCCTCCCGGATTTCGTTCAGGGACGTGGCGTAGGAACAACGCACGTATCCTTCTCCGCATTCGCCGAATGCGTTTCCGGGAACCACCGCGACATTTTCTTCTTCCAGGAGTTTTTCGGCAAATTGCTGCGAAGACATGCCGGTGGCTTCAACGGAGGGGAAGACGTAAAACGCTCCGTGCGGTTCAAAGCAGGATAAACCAATCCGATTGAGCTGATGGGTTATGAAGCGCCTTCGGCGATCGTATTCCTTCCGCATGTTTTCCACTTCATCCTCACCAAACCGTAACGCCTCGATGGCGGCGTATTGCGCCATCGTGGGCGAGCACATGATGCTGTATTGATGGACTTTCGTCATCCCGGCAATGATATCCTTGGGTCCTGCGGCGATACCCAACCGCCATCCCGTCATGGCCCAGGCTTTGGAGAATCCGTGGAGGAGAATCAATCGATCTCGAATTTCGGGGTGCGAGGCAAACGAGGGTTTATCTACCTCATAGGATAAGGGAAGATAGATTTCATCGCTGATTAAAATCAGATCGTGACGAAGAACGAAATCCATCAACATATCGACCTGCGATGCGGTTAAAGTGGCGCCGGTGGGATTGTTCGGATAATTGACGATGATCGCCCGTGTTTTTGGGGATACCACCCGTTCCAGATCTTCCGAATTCGGGACGAATCCGGAATCGGGGTATGTGGGTACGCGAACCGGTACGCCTCCCGCCAAAAAGGCGAGCGGTGCGTAGGATACAAACGAGGGATCGACGACAATGGCCTCATCGCCCGGTTCGAGAATGGTGCGAAAGGCCAGATCCGCCGCTTCGCTCCCGCCCACGGTGACGATGATTTCACCCACCGGATCGTAAACGGTTCCGGTCGTTTTTTGCAGATAGAAAGAGATTTCCTCTCGCAATTCGAGGAGTCCGGCATTGGAAGTATAGCTGGTGCGTCCCGTTTCCAACGAATGGATTCCAGCCTCCCGGACATGCCAGGGGGTGGCGAAATCCGGTTCGCCGACACCGAGGGATATTACGCCCTGCCTGCCGATCACCAGGTCAAAAAACGCTCGAATCCCGGAGGGAGGCATTTGTTGGACGCGTGGATTGATACGCGGTTTGGACGCGGTTGTTTTCATCAGTGTGGTTTCTTTCATTCCCGGCTTTCCTTACGGTCAGGGACTGATGGGCAGGCGGTCGCGCTGTTCGGGCGCGACCAGGGTAATGCCCAGTTCCTTGTATTTTTTTAAGAGAAAATGGGACGAGGTCGAGCGTACGTTGGGCAGTACGGACAGTTTCTCGATCACAAAGTTGGCGATCTCCCGCATGGTTTTCCCTTCCAGGATCACCAGAAGATCGTAGCGTCCCGAAACCAGAAAGACGGAGCGGACTTCCGGAAAGCGGTAAATGCGTTCCGCGATCTTGTCGAATCCAAAGCCTCGTTCCGGTTGAACGGACACTTCGATCAGACAGGAAACTTTATCTTCCGCCACTCGCTCGGGATTCACGATGGCCTTATAGCCCAGAATGACGCCCTCTTGTTCCATCTTGGCGATTTCGCCGGCGATCGTTTTTTCATTTTCGCCGAGCATAATGGCGACTTCCGAAGGGGAGATTCGCGCGTCGTTCTCCAGGATTTCCAGAATCTTGTTTCGTATCACGGCCGTTATTCCCGTTTCTTCATTCGCCGGGGATGCCTTCCCGCGAATGGGTTTGTTAGATTTCCGATATCATACGGTTTTACTCGATTTGGGACAATCTCCCACGGCAACCTTTAATGATAATCCGGCAAAAATGTTTTGAAGACGAAACTTACACAATCTTATACCAGTCACTTGGATCGATCCACGAAGTCTTGCGGATTGATTTTACGCGGATGACTTTTTACCGTTTCGTTTTTTATGAAGAACGATTATTTCCGGAAATGGATTGGAAGGAAAGGGTGAATGGATGGGGATTTTGACGTTCCCGAATGAAGGCTCATCCTTCGAAATGGATCAGATTGCGTTTTCCATCCTGCCAGCCGAAAGCAAATACCTGGCCGGTTCGGCCGTTCAATGTGTATTCCCGCCGGTAGGTTTGATGGATATGCCCGTGGACGATCGTATCGATTCCGGAAGCGATGATCGATTCGTAGGCGCGGTGGGGAACGGCCAGGGTCCGTTGTTTTTTTCCGGCGACCAGGATCGAACTGGCGTTGGACATTTTTCGAACCAGGCGTCTTCGAATCGGAGAGGGGAGGCGGTCGGCGATCCATCGCATGGGACGGCAACGGATGAAGGTTTTATAGACCTGATAGGCCCAGTCGTTCCAGCATAATTCATCGCCGTGACCGATATATACGGCTCGGCCTCCGATATCGATCACGCTCGGATTG
>CAZFOX010000036.1:0-6090 GCA_964520565.1 uncultured bacterium
AAGAGCTTCTGGATCTCGTTCAGGCAGTTCGGGATTTTATTCACGATGAATACGATCTATTCGATAAAACTGCGATCGAGACGAAGGTCCCTTTGTTTAACGTATCTCAAGAAGAAGCGGATCGGATTGTTCCCCGAATCGGAATCAACCTGGATTTTGGCCACCTGGCGATGTATTTTCAGAAAAACACCTATCGCATTTCTGGCGGATTAGAGAAACAAACGCAGTTATTCCTCTCAGAAGATGAGACCCTCTTATCCAAGAAAGAAAAAGAAAACTTTTGGAACTGGATTTTTCACGCACATTTATCCGATCATGGAGTACTCCACAATAAAGATCAAGTACCCTTGAGTATCCTCCCGAGGGAATTTTATATTTCGCTTTTCAAGAAATTCAACCAAAAAATAAAAGAACAGCAGCCCACGAATCCTTTCCTGACACGAAACATCGCACTCGAATTGGAGGCGGCTTCGACCACCGGGGAAGTTGGAGCCGGATTCCATTATATCGTGGAATTGTTGGACGAAATTCACGGCTGAAATGAAATTAGTTTTTACATCGAGCCCGCGTAAAAAGTGTTACGCCTCGGTTGAGTGAATATGCTTTAACCATCAAGAAACTCCCGGAACCGTTATTGACTGGCGTACGTTCTACCGAGCCGGTTAACGATCTGCTGTTTGAGTTCAAGCGGATCGACGATTCCCGCATGGCGGTAGACGATTTCGCCGCCCGGCGCGACCAGCAGGGTGTAGGGAAGATTGGCCTGCCATTGGGGATCGACGGCTTCGACCAGTGCGTCTCTGTCGCTGGAATTATAATGATAGTTCGCGTTGGATGCATGTTCCTTTTTGAGGAACTGTAACACCGCTTCGCCTTGATCGGAATCGTCGGCGCTGATGGCGATGAACTCAAACGGGCGATTACGGTACATACGGTTGATTTCAACCAGGTCGGGAAATTCGGCGGCGCAAGGACCGCACCACGTGGCCCAAACGTTGATCAGGCGGTACTTCTCGGTTGGATTGGCGATCAGTTTCTTAATTCCTTCCGCATCGATCGGTTCCACCTTCACTTCTTCCGCGTCGACCTTGGCGAAATAGTCCTTGACGCTGCCGCGCTTCGAAGCCCACTTGATGGAACAGCCGAAGGGCTTGGTGGTTTCGGTGGGAACCGGTTTGCCCGCCAGCATGGCATCCAGGGCGTCCAGGGTATCCCGCCGGGTCACCTTGGTTTCATCGCGTTCGTTGTCGTCGATTCGCCCCCGGTAGCGCAGTATACGTTCCTTGTCGAACAGAAAGACATGCGGAGTGGCGGTGGGGCCGTATTTTTTCGAGATTTCCTGGGTTTCTCCGTCGTATAAATAGGGAAAGTTAAACTTGCGATCGAGGGCGCGAATTTTCATATCTTCCAGCGAATCGCCCAGATCGGTATATCCCAGTTCGTCGAGGCGTACCGCCAACGCATCGTTGGGAGAAATGGCAACCAAGGCGACTCCTTTGGGCTTGTAGTCGGCCGCCATCCGCTTGATGCGTTCTTCATAAGCCTGGGCGGTGGGGCAGTGGTTGCAGGTGAAGACAATCGCCAGAATTTTGGCCGAGGCGAAATCGTTTAACGAATACGATTTTCCATCCACGCCTGGAAGATTGAAATCCGGCGCGGGAGAACCGATGGCGAGCGGCTCGTAGTTCTCTTCGGCAGCCATCGCAGGGGGGATGCTGATTAAAGCAAACGCGATCAGGTAAACATAGGCTTTCGGCATTGTAATCTACCCTCATTTGGTTGGATTTTAGCCTTCATTTTATATCAAAACCGGAAATCGGAAAATCGGAAATCGATGGGAACGGTTCGGCAAGTGCGTTCGTTCATTTAACGCTTTGTCGTGGGAAAATCTTGGTTTTTTCTGTATTAACGCATCTTCTAGTCAATATAACAGCCAATCCTCAACCGGTGTTTGAGTATCCGGAACCGGAATTCCCACCCGGCCAGTCGGGATGGCCAGTAAGCGTTGTTCGTAATAAAGCGGCGTCCGGGTTGGATCGTTGTAATTGTGGCCGCTGGATACGAAGAGTGTTTTAGTATACGCGCCATAACCGAAGGCCAGCCCCGCCGACGCTCCGATATCCTGTGCCAGAACGATCCTCTGCCCATCTCGTCCAATGCGGTACAGAAAACCGGTATTTTCATCGGTGACGTATAGATTCCCGTCGCGGTCGAAGGCCAGGCCGTGGAGCGAATCGGCAAAGGGTTCCACAAACGTTTCCGCCGAACCGTCCGGCTCGACGAGATAGACGGTACTTTCTCCCCGGGAAGAATTGCATACGAATAACGTGCCATCCGGCGAAAATGCCAACCCAGTGGGATTGCGAATCCCCTTCACAAACGGTTCCACGGTTCCATCCTTGTAAACTTTGTCCACCGTATCCGAGCCGATCTGCGCGACATACATCACCCCGTCGCGGTCGAAGGTCAACGCGACGGGGAAATTCAGATTGGCGGCCACGGTTTCGGTCGCATCGCCCGGAAGAACCTTGACGACCGAATGCGTTGCCCCGTTGGTGAGAAACAGGTTGCCGTCTGCATCGAAAGCTACCGCGTTAGGCCCCAACATTCCTCCTTGAGTGTATTCGCCGCGCAGGATCGCTTCGCTCGCGCCGCCGATATCGTACTTAACGATTCCCCCGATATACGAATCGGCCACGTACAGATTGTTGCTGCGATCCACTGCCAATCCCGTCGGCATACCCTCCAGACCGGCAAGAATGCGCGGCCCTGGGATGGTCACCGGTCCCACGGCATTATGCCTATATGAGGCGTCGTTGAGCGTCAGAAAAAAAATATCGTCGGGCTGAGCGGTGACATCCAGGTTCACTGGCTTTCCCTGCTCGATAAGGAACCGCATCGATTCTCCCGTCCGGTCGACGGTCAGGGTGGCGGACAGGGGGAACGTGTCGTCGGCGATTGCGGAGGTGGGAATATGAATGTGCGCTCCCGCCACGCCTGGCGTTACCTCTACCCGGTCTTCGGCGATGCGCGGCGCTCCCCAGTCGAACGTGGTTCCCGTCGCCAACTGAATGAGATATACGCCGGTCTGCCGCTGGGGAATGGTATCGGGCGAGGCCGATACCTGAATGATGTATTCGGCGGAAGCGGGCAGCACGATACCGCTGAGCATCGAAAATACGCCATCCGCCGAATCGTCGTTATCAAACAGCACGTTGCCGCCGGAGTCCAGAATACGTACCATTGGATCGAGATAATGTTGTGTGGGGGTTACCAGAATGGAATAATCTATCCCTTCCGCGGCGGAGAATCGGTATTCATCCACATCGCCGACCGGCCCGATGACGCCTTGAAATACGCTTCCATGTTGTAATTCGATTCCGTTTTCCTCATCGGCGCGAAACGCCGTTTCCACTCCGCAATACCCCACGGCCCTAATACTGTCTCCCATGACATAGAGATACAAAATTTCGTCTTTCAGTGGAGTGAAACCCTCGATCAGAGCGGCGGGAAAATCGGCATCGGCCTGGGCGGAGGCGATGACGTTCTGCTGGGCGTCGGCCAGTGCCAGGATGGGATAAAATTCATCCACCGCATACGCGGCGAAATCGTAAACTTCGTTGGCCTTCAAGGGAATCTGATAGGCCAGCATCTCCCCGGGGACGCCGATCTCGCTGTTAATCGTAAATGGAGGGGTCTGGAGTGGGACGGGATTCATCATAATCCGATACGGCCCGATCGAATCCTGATAATATCCCTGAATCAATAATTCATAGGTACCGGTTGTTTCGGGCATGAAAAACAGTGTCGATCCCGTTCCGAAAAAATCGTTGTTATAGGCGGCCAGGTTTCCCGCCGCATCGAACAGGCCGACGATCGAATCGAGGATGCCGTAGGGAGCCGCCGCAACAAACAAAACCGGATTCCCCTTGCGCAAGGAGACGAGAAACGTGTCGTAATCGTCGGCAGGCCCGATGACGCCGTTTAGTACATCGTATGTACGCAACGAGCGGCCATCCGGTTCGTCCGAGGCGTGGCTGTGCGCAACCAAGGTAAAATCGACCCGGCGATCCAGCCGGCTGTCGGTGGTAATCTTCAGGTGATAGGTTCCCGCCGCGGGGATTTGCGCAAAGAGATACGCTCCGAGAAATTCGGGATAATTCTGACCTTCATTGATAGCCAGCATTCCCTCGTAGGGTAATATTTCCTGGTTGTTGTATAAACTGAGTTCAATCGGAAAATCTCGTTCCGCCACATCGAGAATGACTTCTAAAAAGACGGCCCGTTGCACGGAGATCGAATATTGCAGAACGCGGCCAAACATGGGCAAACTATCCGATACCTCTCGATCGAGCACCAGCATTTCCTGCGCTTTCCCGGCCAGGGGCAGACCCGCCGCCAGAATCCCGATCCAAAGAATCATTGTTACCCTCTTCATGTTTCCTATCATTCTTTTTTCCCTTTACCGCCATTCCATGAGATCGTCCCGCTCTATCACTCTAATCTTTTTACCCGGCAAGGTAAATGAAAGATTGTAAGAAATTGTCTCCGGAAAAACATTGGCCTACAAAACATTTCCAATGGAAATTATTGGAATAGGGAAGAGATGATTGGCGGAAAATCGATGGATTACAGGCGTCCCACCAGAACCTGGAAGGGTTTAATCGCGATCTCTATTGTTCCCGTTTGCCGATCGATCGATTGGGCGGGATATTCGCTGTCCTGAATGACATCCCATAAGGCCGGAATAACGTTGGCGGGAGAGGATAGATGATAAGAGGGAATCTCGATCTGGGCGGTTCCCTCGTTGGCGGATAGAGAAACTACGATTAAAACGCTGCGATTCTCCAGGCGGCGGATTCCCGCGAATACCCAGGGATTATCGCATTCCACTTCCCGCAGAACGATCTCTCCACGGATCAGTTCGGGCATTTTTTTGCGATAGGCGAACAGTTTTTTGTAATAGTCGTAGGTGGCTGGATCGTCGTCGGGATGGGGAGCGTGTTTTCTGTCTCCCGCGAAAATGGAGGGAATGGCAAAGAAGGCGTGAATCGCTTCCATCGCCATAAAGCGCGGCGTATAACCGCCAAAACGGTAAAACCAGGAAGTGTCGTGGTTGCGCGCGTAGATCACCCGCCGCGATCCCAGGGGCAGAGCCTCGAACACGTTGGCCAGGTGTTGTTTATACGTATCGGCGACAATTTCATTCTTATCCATCTTCTCCAGTAAAAACGGCACGGCTTCGGTCTGGTTGTCGTGCACGAGATTACAAACCGAATAATACAAGGGGCCGAATACTTCGTTGAGTAATACCGCCTCCGGGTTTCTGGCGCGTAAAGCCTGGAGGATTTTCGCCAATACTTCCGGGGCTGCCGAACCGCTCCGGTAGGCGGGGTAGGGTATGTCGGCATTCCAATTGGGAGTCTTATACGTCGCAGCGTCCACCCGGTATCCATCGATTCCATATTCCTCGGCATCGTGTGCGGCCAGATCGGCCATATATTGCTGGTAGGCGGGGCTGGCCCAGTCGCAGGTGATGCTTTTCCAGGTTCGGTGCAGTTCCAATTCGCCCTGTTCGTTATGGACAAACAGTTCGGGATGTTGTTCGGGGACCGGCGATTTCTTGTTAAATCCATGAATCACCATATCGAACAGCACGTGCATGCCAAGGCCATGTGCGGTTTGTACCAATGCTTTCAAATCGTCCGCCGTTCCATACGACGGTTCCACCGCATAGAGATCGATAGGCGAATACCCTCCCTCCCAATGCGGCATCAGATAAAGTGTGTTGAATCCGATCTCGCGGTATGCCGGAAGCCGCTGTGCGATTTCCTTGAAGCCGCCTTCATAATAAGCTGGATATACCTCCAGCAACACCATATCTTGTATCCAGGCCGGGGGTTCCAACTCGGAAGGGAACGATCGCAGTACCATATCCCGATAGAATGAAAGCGCCTCGGGAAGGGAGGAGGTTATTTCAATCCGTTGCCAATCCGATACCCATTCCTGGGGACGGTCGAGACGGTAGGCTCGATGATCGATGTGCCGCAGCGTGATTCGCTGCCCATCGCTGATGAGATGAGTATGATA
>CAZFOX010000036.1:6100-14069 GCA_964520565.1 uncultured bacterium
GGGAGTTGCTGATCGCCACCAATCCAAAACCAGCGTCGGGAGCGCTGTGCAGATGATAGTCTCTCCCCTTGAGAGAATCGTAAGGAGCCCCGGCAGGAATAAACGTATTGGGGAAAAACGGCCCCGGCACATCGACCACGCATTTCCGGGAATCGCCGATCAGAAGGCCGGGGATCTGAAAGGCGAAATTTTCCAGCCGAACGCCGCCATCTCCGCCGGGCCATTGTTTTAAACGCATTCTTCGATCCAAACGACCCTTTGTGGCATAGATGCGGTATTCGTATACAACTTCATAATCGAATTCCGGATCGGTGTCCGCATCGGATTCGAAATTAGTATCCACGTTCAAGGTAAGCGCCAGTGTAAGCGATGGATTCCGTTCGTCGAGTATTCGTTCGGCGCGTTGCACTACCGCTCCATGCCGGTTAATCGACCAGACGCCGTCGATCTGAAAATCCATCGAAGGAACGGCGTCCTCGACAGAGATAATGTCCTCGGATAAACCTTCGAGCAGAAACGAAATCCACTCACCGCTCTTTTTATCGAGACGCACGGTAAATTTGGAATTGCCGAATTCGATCAGACTATCCCGTTCCCGGATATAAATATCCAGATATTGTGTTGCTGGAACTACATAACTTGAAATATCTGCGCTTTCGCCTACCGGCGGAAGACAGAGAAATAATACGCATGGCAGATAGATTTTTCGCATCGTCGAACTCATTCTTACCCATTGGGGAAACAATCAATCGAATCGAATGCCGCAGAGCAGAATACCCAACGAACGCGCGTCGCCATTATTATAGATACTATCCGGCGACCAGGGATTCTGCGCTTCGATGCGAATCTTCCGTTCCTTGCCGAGAACTACACTACCCCGGCGTAATGTCCAACCATTGGTAACCAGGGTAAAATAGAAACCAGCGTCATCCTGGCTTTTCACCAAAACGCGCAGAGGTTCTCCACTATGCTCAGGTCGGGCTGATAGATATAACGATAACATGACCCGTCCTTCCCAGGGAAATCGTAAAACTCCTACAGGGCCGGATGCCCGGTAGAGAATCCCTTCCGGCGATTTCTCCACTCCATACCATCCCTCGTTCAACCATTGCAGATCGTTATACCCGGCGCAAACAATGCCCATACCCATCCTCGTGGAAAAAAATGCCGCTTCTCTTTACGTATCACCCCCGCCTTTTTCCCCAAGCTGAGAGAAAAAGCCCCGAATAACATCCTTCTGAAATTATACTTACAATTCTATATCCTTTTTACCCGCCTGGGAAATGCCCATTGGTATAAAGGTTGCTGTTTTCTTTTTCACACGCCCAAAGCGGGTGTGTATTTAGCGTGATAGAAATAAGGGCAGGAGTCAAGCATGCTTACAGGTCTTTATTCCGCCGCGTCCGGCATGATCATCCAGGAACGAGTCCAGGATATCATCGCCCAAAACCTAGCTAATTCGCAAATGCCCGGATACCAGCGCAACGAGGTGGTCGTCCGTTCTTTTCCCGATGTCATGCTCAAAGCCACCTACGACGGCCTGACCGAAAATACCAATAAGAACCGGTATAACCACGCGATCGGCCGAATAGGAACCGGCGCAGGCATCGATTGGATTTATACCGATTATTCGGGTGGTTCCTTCCGGTATACCGGTGAACCCACCGATCTGGCCATCGACGGGGACGGCTATTTTACGTTGATCACGCCCGATGGAATGCGCTTTTCCCGCTCGGGCGATTTTCAAGTCAATACGGAAGGTTATCTGGTGAACAACCAGGGATATTACGTGATGGGACAAGGAACGCAGAACAATCGCATACCCGGCCCCATCCAGGTGGGGCGGGACGATTTCCGGATCGGGGCATACGGCCATGTTTATGCCACCCGGCGCGCTTTGGATGCTGCCGGAAATCCGGTCGAGCAGGAATATGAGATCGATCAATTGCGCGTTGTGGACTTTGAAGACCGGGATAAGTTATTCCGCGAACCCGGCAATATTTTCCGTTGCGAAGAAGACGATACCGAGAATTTTAAGATTCCCGAACGATTTAACGTCGCCCAGGGCTATATCGAACAATCCAATGCCGCCCCGGCGACAGAGATGGTGAAACTCATTGATTCATTTCGAGTTCACGAAGCCAGTGCGCGAGTGATCCGCGCGCTGGATCAGACCTTGGGCAAGGCTGTCAACGAAATTGCCCGTTGATTTTCGTTTTGGAACGAAAACCGCTAAGGATAGATAATCTCTAGGGAATTCTGCGAGTTTATCTTTTCGAATACCTTTTGAGGCTTGAAAGAAATTGCAGGTCTCTGAATCGCAACGATTATTGGCTGGAATAAGAAGGAGACAAGGGCCATGATGCGAGGACTCTTTACCGCGGCCGCCGGGATGCACGGCATGTCGTTCATGGTGGACAACATTGCCAACAACCTGGCCAATGCCAATACCTTCGGGTACAAACGAACCCGGGTGGATTTTCAGGATCTGCTCTATCAGACCATCAAGCCTGCGGGGAGTTCCGCCTATCAGGGAATCAAACTTCCCACGGGAATTCAGATTGGACACGGCGTTCGCGTCGGCGGTGTCCGGAGGGTTTTCAACGAAGGCTCGGTGCGAAATACGGAAAATCCGCTCGACGTCGCCATCCTAGGTCGCCGGGGATTTTTCCAGATCACGATGGCCGATGGCACGATCGGATATACCCGCGATGGAGCGTTCAGCCTCGATGAAGCGGGGAACATCGTCACCTCCGATGGATTCCGCCTGGAACCCACCATCCAAATTCCCCAAGACGCCACCGCCCTCAACATCAGCGAAGAAGGATTCGTTTCGGTAGTGCAAAACAACGTCATCAGCGAACTCGGGCAAATTCAATTGGCCGATTTCGTCAATCCGGCGGGGCTTTCCGCCCTGGGAAAGAACCTCTTCGTACAAACCGAAGCCTCCGGGCCTCCGGTTACCGGCAATCCGGGTCAGGACGGATTGGGTTTGCTGCAACAGGGATTTCTGGAAAACTCCAATGTCAGCGTGGCGGAGGAACTCGTCAATCTGATCACCGCCCAGCGCGCCTTCGAGGTCAACTCGCGCGCGGTACGAACCGGCGATGAAATGATCCAGACCGCCGTGAACCTGAAACAATAATTCCATGAAACGTTGAACGCCCCGAATGGGCATGGGTGAGGGTATAATGCAAGGAAGGACAAATCGGGAGAGATAAAATGAAATCCATCTTCCAACTATCGTTCGTCCTCTTTTACCTGGTTGCTGCCGGTGCAGTTCCCGTTTTTGCCGGTGAAACTCAAAATGTAATTATCAATCTGCCGTCGAGTTATACAGTGACCCAGCCCGATCAAAAGACGATTCACCTGGGCGATTTGGCGCTCTCCATCCAGGCGCCCGATTCCGAAACTCAGAAACGCTTCGAATCACTGCCGGTTCTCGAAGCACCCGCACCCGGCGAATCGGCACGGTTGCCCAATCATTACATCATTCAATCCATCCGTAAGGCGGGACTGGATTTCGCAAATGTTCGGTTCACCGGCGAACGCCTGGTGGAGATATTCGGTCACGGACGTACGTTGGATATCCAGACCATTCTCCAAAAAATGAAAAATACGATTTTGGAGGAGTCGGGCTGGCAGGAAGACGAATTGGTACTTCGCGTCCTCAGCGTCCCCACTCAGGAATTATGGGTTCCCCCCAAGAAGATCGAAATCGTCCTGCACCGAACCTCTCCCATGTTGTACGGAACGGTGCGTTACGAAGTACAGCTGTTCATGGAAAACGTTCTCTATAAAAGTTTTCCCATCATCGCATCCATCGCCCACCGGCGCAGCGTTTATATGCCTAACCGCCCCCTGCAACGCGGGGATGTCATTGGGCCGGACGATATCCGCGAAGTGGTGCAGTATTTTCGGCAGGAACTATCGGACCGGCAGGCGGTCGGCGATATCAAAGAGATCGTCGGATCGAAATGCCGCACACCGCTATCGCAAAGCGATGTGATTCAATGGAATAATCTGGATGTCAATTATGTGGTCAATCAGGGTGATCGTGTGAAACTGATCGTTCAAAGCGATGGGATGTCCATGCAGACCGTCGGTAAAGCGCTGAAGCGCGGAGCGATCGGCGACATCGTACCCGTTAAGACTGAACCGTCGAATTTCATTGTGAAAGCCCGGATCATTCAACGGGGGCTGGTGGAACTGATATCTTCTTGAACGAAACGGCCGGGAAACCCGGCTAGATTGGGTGATAGCCATCATGAAACGCCATGGAATCCTTAGCGCAATCGTTCTCGCCGCAACAATATTCATCCTTGCTCCGGTGCAGGCCAAATCGTTGTGGAGCGAAGACTCTCCTTTTAATTACTTGATGAGCGATGCCAACGCCTCCAAGGTCGGCGATATCCTCACCATTATCATCGAGGAAGACAACCGCGCCAACGACAGCGCCGACGGCCAGGGCACCCGGGAGCAGAATATCAACGGCGTGTTCAGCATGATCTGGAACAATCCCTTCATGCGGAAACTGTTCGGCAACGAAGCCGACGCGCCGGGACTGCAATGGCAATCCAGTAACGAATTCACCGGCGAATCGGCGGTAGACCGCGCCAACCGATTCACCTCGCGGGTGGCCGCCACCATCGTCCGCATCGATCCTGTGGGAAATTATCTCATTGAAGCGCGCAAGACCATCCGCATCGGCGAAGAACGCAAAACCATCGTTCTCTCGGGCAAGGTACGTCAGCGGGATGTGGTCAATAACAATGTCTATTCGTGGCAAGTCGCCGATGCTGAGATCAGTTTCCTCGGCGATGGAACCTTAAACAATATGAGCAATCCGACCTTTTTCCAGAAATTCTTTAACTTCCTGTTCTGATCATTTGGTGTGAAAGGGTACGAGTGATGAGCACGAAATCGGCCATCCAGAAAGAGAGAGCCAGAAAGTGGCCAGCAGTATTGCGGTCGATCGGCGCGGCGCTGTTTCTATGCCTGTTTGCCTTGGTTTCGACCGCGCAACCTCTCGTTGCCCGTGTGAAGGATATCGCCGCCCTGGACGGCATACAGGATAACGCACTGATCGGTTACGGTCTGGTCGGCGGGCTGGAAGGCAGCGGCGACGGACGCCGGGGATTCACCGCGCAAACGCTCACCAACCTGATGGCCGGCATGGGTATCAACGTCCTTCCACCGGATGTCATTACCACCGAAGTCATTCCCGATAACGTGGCGGCGGTTATGGTCGTCGCCACCCTGCCGCCTTTCGCCCGTCCTGGCAGCCGCATCAACTGTTCGGTCCTCAGCCTGGGACGCGCCAAGAGCTTACAGGGAGGAACGCTGATCCCCACTCCCCTCAAGGGGCCGGACGGCAAGTTTCACGGAATCGCATACGGCGCACTTTCGCTCGGCGGTTTCGTAGTTTCGGGCGGCGGGGGAGGCGGCACCGCTTCTGTGCAGAAAAACCACACCTTGGTCGGCACAATTCCCAATGGGGTGATTGTAGAAGGTGAACCGGTCATCCATGAATTCGCCCAGAACGGCGTTCTTCGATGGCTTCTCCACGATCCCGATTTCAAGACTGCCGCCAATCTCGAACGAAAAATCAACTCCATCTGTAACGATAACGTCGCCACCGCCCAGGACGCCGGATCAATCGAAATCCGTTTTCAACCACTCGGTGGAGGAAATGGGCAATACGCATTGGGCAGGCAAGTCTTCCCTTCCCTGGTCAACGCCATTGCCTTTGTCGATGAGACCGAAATCGAGGTGGACGAACCGGCAAAGATCGTGATCAACGAGCGAACCGGCACCGTTATTGCGGGTCAGAACATCCGCGTTCGCGATGCCGTCATTGCGCATGGCCCGCTACGCATCACCATCCAGACCACTCCGGAAGTCTCTCAACCCAATGTGGGCGCTCAGGGACAGACCGTACAGACCGCCCAGACACAGGTCACTGCCACCGAAGGCGATAAAATCGCCTTCGTGCAGGGAACCACCATCGGCGAAGTGATCGCCAACCTCAACCAGTTGGGCTATACACCCCGAGACCTGATTGCCATTCTTCAGAACATGGCCGCCGCCGGATATATCAAAGCGCAGGTGGAAATGATCCAATAGCCGATGAACGGATGATCCGATGAGCGATTCCTTTTCTCTCCCAACCAGCGCCCTGACAACCGACCGGATCGACGGTCAGATCGAATCCCTGCGGGCGATGCCGCTGAACGGCCAGAAGAAACTGTCCGAGAAGCAGATGCGCGATACGGCCAAACAGTTCGAGGAAATCGTTGTCCGCCAATTGCTCAAGGAAATGCGCAAAACGGTACCCAAAAACGGTTTCATCGAAGATTCTCACGCCACCGAAATGTACATGGATATGGTCGACGACCACCTGGCCAAACAACTGGCGGATGCTTCTGCGATTGGCATCGGCGACCTGATTTATGATGAATTGAAAGAGAAAAACGAGAAAATTGAGAATCCAGAAGACATTCAAAACAACGGCGAATTCAAGGCACTCCCCGAGAAAGACAAATCGCCCGCCGAACCCAAATTCATGCCGCTCGCCCGGGATACGGAAACGTTCATGAAATTGCATTCCCGGAACCGCATGATGGAACTGCCCTCCGCGAAAGACCCCTTCATGCCGTTCGACCGCAGCCGCCGGGTGACGACAGACCGCATTGAAAACCGTTAGGAACGTTCGCCATGAACCTGAAATCGTTGATCGATACGCTCGCCGAGGAACAAAAAGTACACGAACGGCTGTTGCAGGCCAAGCGGGAAGAACGCATCCAACTGGCTCTTGCCGACGCTCCCCGATTGTTGAAAAACACGGAACGCATCAGCGATCTCGTCGACCGGGCCCGGGATTTGGAGAAACGGCGGCTCGCTCTGATTCGGGACGCCGCCATGCAACTGGGTATTACCCAAGAGCCGGTTACGGTAAAAGATATTCTGGAAGTGATCCCTCCCGCCAATCGGCCGGAACTCGAGGTCGCAAGCCGCACCCTCAAAAACACTCTCGAACAGATTCGCGAAGCCAACCGCACCAATCACCGGATTCTGCAGGATTCCATCGCCGCGATTCGCCTGCAACTCAAGCAGTTTATCCCCCAGCAGGAAAGCGGCGTTTATACGGCGCAGGGTGTGCAGGAAAACCCGTCACCGCCCAGGGCGGGATTAAACATCCGCGCCTGATCTTGCAACGGATTGTTCCAAAGCCTCTCTATTCCCGTCGATCCCGAAACGCGTTACCCAGATGGGGATGGTGGCAAACAGAAACAGAACGTCCCGCACCAGAACCTGGACGCCTACGATTTCGGAATCCGACAGGCCGAAACAACCGCATTCAATATTCAGCCCCCGCCAGATCGCCGATTCCACCGCCACGATAAACACGGCGAACAAGCCGGTAATAATCAACAACGCTCCCTGTATCCAGATCCCGGCGATCAGGCAGATCCCGGCGATCAATTCCACCGCCGGAAGAATAATGGCGGGAATATTGACCCACGCATGGGGAAGCAAGCGGTAGTTTTCAATCGATTCGGCCATGCCGGGCATATCGATCAGTTTGATGGCTCCCGCGAAAATCATGATCCCGCCCAGCATAAAGCGCAGGAACATCACGAAATACGGATGAATAACCGTCCGATGGAGGAGAGAGGATTTTGGATTCATGATTGGGGCTCGCTTGTTTCGACGGGCAGTTTTTTCTCTTCCCACTCCAACCAACCCCCCTTATAGATGTGGAGGGATTGAAATTCCAAAACCTCCAAATGTTCCAAGACGTCAAAACTCTCGTCGCAGGGGCCGCCCTGACAGTAAACGATCAGGGGGAAATCGCGTGGCAGCGTATCCCCTGTTTCGGCGAACGTCTCTCCAAAGGTGGAAGCCGGGAGGTTGATGGCTCCGGGAATATGCCCTTCCTCAAAATACTTCGCATCGCGTGCATCGA
>CAZFOX010000036.1:14079-14358 GCA_964520565.1 uncultured bacterium
CAAGGGCGGAACCTTCCTCGATCCGCTGCATTACTTCGTCCGCCGTGAGCACTGGCCATTTGCCTTCCCGCTCGTCCGGTGGGCGAATCAAAGGCAATGGATCGCGGGAAAGCGCATTGATCGCCATTCCCATAACAACGGATAGGGCCAGAATCGTAAAAGTCTGCTGGATCGTTCGAATCATCGGCAGATGTTCCGGTTCTTGGGAGATACGGGCTATTCTCAACCCTTGGGACGGATCAACGCCGAAAAGGGAATATCCGTAATGGGTTCTTTATC
>CAZFOX010000037.1:0-9330 GCA_964520565.1 uncultured bacterium
TCTCCAAAAGGATACAATCAAACTCCTAGCCCCTACAACGTCCTCTTTATCGCGGTAGACGATTTGCGTCCCCAGACCGGTTGTTACGGTTTTCCAATCATGCAAACGCCGAATATCGACCGGCTGGCGTCTGCGGGAATTTTATTCGAACGCGCCTATTGCCAACAAGCCGTATGCAGTCCATCCCGAACGTCGCTCCTTACCGGCCTGCGGCCGGATACCACGAAAATATACGACTTGCAAACTCACTTCCGCTTAACCGTTCCCAACGCCGTTACTCTGCCGCAATATTTTAAGAAACATGGATATCACACCCAGGCGCTCAGCAAAATCTTTCATAATGGACTGGACGATTCCGAATCCTGGAGTGTTCGGCACTGGTCTCCCGAAGCGCCTCAATATGGGGATCCGGAAATTTTAGAGAGTCTGGAAATTGAGCGGAAAGAACAACAAATACAAAACGGAGGGCCGGTCGTTGAAATATTGGAAAAAGATCCCAAAACAGGGCAACCTTTAAAAATCAGTTTACCGAAATACCGTGTCCGAGGCCCTTCCTGGGAATCCGCCGACGTTGCCGATAACGAGCTTCCCGATGGGGAGACCGCCGATCGAGCCATTGAGTTGTTGAACGCTCTGAAAGACCAACGTTTTTTTCTTTCCGTAGGTTTTCTGAAACCTCACCTTCCCTTTGTAGCGCCGAAGAAATTTTTCGATCTCTACCCTCCCGAATCGTTATCGTTGACCGATAATATATTTCCACCCAACGGCGTTCCCGACATTGCCCTGCATAAATTCGGAGAATTACGCTCGTACAACGATATTCCCAAGGAAGGCCCCCTCACCGATAACAAGGTATTGGAATTAATTCGCGCTTACTATGCATGTGTCAGTTATGTAGACGCCCAAATCGGACGCGTTCTGACAGAATTGGATCGACTTGGCCTACGAGAAAAAACCATCGTCGTTCTCTGGGGCGATCATGGGTGGCACCTCGGAGAAAATTCCCTTTGGTGCAAACACTCCAACTTCGAAGTGGCGACGAGAGCGCCGTTGATCGTCAGCGTTCCCGGGATGCTTCATACAGGAATCAAGACATCGAAACTGGCGGAATTTGTCGATATCTACCCCACACTATGCGAACTGTGCGGCCTTCCCGTTCCGGAAGGATTGGAGGGATGCAGCCTGGCGCGCCTGATGGCCGATCCGAATCGACCCTGGAAAAAAGCCGCCTTCAGTCAATACCCCCGGGGGAAAGATATCATGGGATATTCGATGCGCACGGATCGATATCGATATACCGAATGGAGAAAAAGCGGTCAAACCGACCCTCTGGCGGTTGAACTCTACGATCATTCCACCGATCCGAAGGAAAATGACAATATCGCCATTCGTCCGGAATACGGCGAACTACTCGTACGCCTGCGTCAGCAATTACAGGACGGCTGGAAAGCCGCTCTCCCTCTGGAGTGAAAAAACAAACGGAATGCCTCCCCATAATAAAAGAGGAATCAAAAGAAACAGGCAGGATCGAGAATCGCGGGATTATCCGTGAATTTTGTACGCCACTTCGGCAACCCGAATTCCCAGTTGCCTCGCCACTTCGAGATCTTCGGAGGGAATCATGCTGGGTTGCCGTCCCAGAACGCTGGTGGCGATTCCATGCGAATAGCCCAGGTTTTTATTTTCCGGAATGACGAGCGGAGGAAGACTGACCAACGTCATCCCTAATTGGAACATAGTAATCTGAAGCGCCAACAGGGTGAATTCCTTATCGCCATGCAGCGATCCGCTGCTGGTAAACGCCGAACCGACGACGCCGGGAATGCCGCCCTTCCTCCAGATAGAACCGATCGTTTCATCCATAAATTTCTTCATGGGGGCACTCACGTTCCCCATGTAAGTCGGGCAACCCAGGATCAATCCCTGGCAGGAAGTCACATGCGATTCGGACGCCTGTTCCACGGGAACGATCCGGGAAGAACATCCACCGACCGTATCCACGCCCCGGGCAATCGATTCCGCCAGACGTTCGATATGCCCTCGATCGCTATGATAAATAATGTGAATAACCGCCATGAATGCCTGCCTGAATCCAACAAGGATTATGCCGCCGAGTACAAAAGCATGGTGCCGCATAAATGGCGGCCAATCAAGATCAAGAGTAGGCTTTCACGATTTCGAGGCATTCCATCATCGCTCTACCGTTGTGATAGGGCCCCTTCCACGCATGGGCTTTATCGCCGACCGGGGGGCCGTTTTCCGGAATCGTGGCGAACCAATCCCCATTTTCCCAATCGGCCTGGCGCTTATCGATCCAATCGAGAACCCGATGGAAGCAATTTAGGTAGAAATCCTCATGGGTCGTTTGATACATCCTGAGAGAAGAAACCAGCGTTTCAGCCTGCACCCACCATTCCTTACCGCGCTGATCGGCCATGTTATTAAAGGCTCCGCTGTAGAAAAATCCACCCTGTTTTTGATCGAATCCATACTGGTAAGAATAAGCAAACAGCAATACATAGAAATCCAGCAAGGGGCCATCCGGGACGCCTGCCGCTTTACAGGCGTCCATCATCAACCAGATATTTTCCAGATCGTGCCCATACGACACCCGATCGTAACTAGGTCCTCGGAGGGGCGTCCAATTGCGGTAGTGACGATCGGTGCAGGCACCCAGTTTTTTCCGGAGAACGGAATTGCTTTGAATAATAATCAATTCAACCAGGCGCTCTCGGGCAACCTGATCCTTACCGGCGAGATAATAGGTGGTCAAAGCTTCCATGAGATGAAGGTGCGTGTTCATTAATTTCAGATCGTGCGGCGTATCCATATAGCTTTTTCCCACATTGGATTGCGCCGACCAATCACGATGAAACGATTCGATATACCCGCCGTACCGGGTATCGTAGGCAAAATACTCCAGAATACCAAACAGTTTTCTGGCCAGCATGAATGCCTCTTCATCCCCCGAAGCCATGTAATACTCCGAAAGAGCATACAATCCAAAAGCCTGCCCATACAAATGCTTGTCGGCCATGGTGGCGACATTGCCGATCACGTCCACTTCCCAATAGAAACCGCCGAATTGTTTGTCCCACATCTTGTCGCGCAAAAATTCGAAACCCAATCGCGCGGCATCCAAGTGCTCCTTCGAACCATATCCCATACGATACAAATGGGAATAAAACCAAACACACCGGGATTGTACGACCAGATCTTTGTTGGAACTGCCCTTGGATCGTCCCTGAATATCATGATTCAAGAGATACCCGCCCCGGTCGCGATCCAAGGTTTGCGGATACCAAAAGGGAAGAATATTTTTAAGTAGCAGATTGGAAAGCAGTTCGCGAACAGCCGGCCAATCTTTGTTGGCCGATTGAACCGAGGCAGCCTGCGGAAGAATGGAATTCCAAGAAAGAGGAATCGCGCTAACACCGACCAAGAATTCTCTTCGTGATGGCATATTCTTATCCTCCAGGTTGGGAATGGTCTAGGTAGGAAAAACAGTCCCAGATCGAATGCACCAAATCAATAGCGCGAATGGTTCGAATCGTATCTTGCCGGATCAAGAGTTATTAGCAATCCGGTACCTAACGCCGAATCACATCGATGGTAACCGTATAGGAGCCTGCATTATCCGAGGATGCGCCCGGATAATCCAACATCGCTAAATAGAGTATCCGAGCCCCGCGGGGAACGTCAATTTTTTTATTCTTGCCAATGATAAACAGCTCTTTTTGATTATCGAAATAACCCACCAGGGAACCGATAATTCCTTCAAAAGGCCTAAGATGCAAAAGAGGGCCGGTTTTCACCATAATTCCGGATTGAATCCATCCCCTGGGTCCATACGAAATGGAAACGAGAGGAAGATGCCGGGCTTTACCGGTGGCATAGATATCGATAGTTTCTCCTCCCGATATTACGCCTTTTAATGCAGCGACAGGCGCATTATCGGGTAATTTATCTTTCAAGTTCCCTTCGGAATACTCGATTACGATATCGGGATCGACACCGGCAAGAAAAATATCGGCCGTTGCCGGAACCACGACGGTTTCCGTTTTAATGTGGCCATATTGGAGGTTGGAATCGAGAATAGAGGGAGTATTTAAGAAATCCTTGGGTTTCAGAAGGCCATCGAATTCCTTTTGACATCCGGCAATGACCCATCCCAGCAGGGATATACCCACGATCATTCCCCACCGTGGTAATCTCACACCGTGCTTTCCAGATAAAGACATATTTTATTCTTATCCCTCAATCATTCATGAATACCAAAATTACAATTTCAAGTATGCTTTGAACTCAAGTTAACTATCCATCATCTCATCTATTAAGCAGATACCGCTAACTCAATAAAAGATGCACGCTTATTTTTTGATGCTTATTATAACAGAATTTTATAACTTTTGTCATGTTTTTTCTTTGAATCCCCCCAGTTTATCCAGTCCGATGGCCTGGGCTATTTCATTACCCCCTTTCAGGGCTGATAACAAAAATTCCGTTTCACATTCTATTCCCTACAGAATTTTTAGCGAAGCAGGGAAACGTCTTTGAGAGTAAAAAGTAGATTCCTATACAGACGGTTAAATTGTTACAAAGATGAAAAAGGGAAAAGAAACAAAATAACGATTCCGCTTCTTTTCCCTTTCCGATTCGATATCAGGATGCTTGTTCCTGCGTTTCCGGTTCTTTAAAGAAGAGCAGGAAGGCAAACATACAGGCCATCATCAGAACAAATGGAATCCCAAACACACCCATATAATTCACTACGCCTTCGGGAGAGGTAAATTGTTTGTTGATCCAACTGACCCAAAAACTACTGAGGAACATACCCAAACCGATGGTAACCACCGTAATGAAACTCTGCGCCGAGGCGCGAATCTGCGCCGGAGCGGCGGCGTCTACGTACATCTGGCCGACGACGAAGAAGAAGACGTAGGCGAATCCGTGGAACGGTTGTGTGGAAACCACCAACCACCATACGTTGCCAAATGCCGCGGCGGCGAATAACAGGCCCCACGCCAAAGCGGCGAGAGCCATGCTTATGCGAATTCCCAATTTCGGCAGCCACCATTTCAGGAAGAAAAACAGGGTAAGAATTTCCGTGATTTGCGCCGTCACTTGCGCCATGGGAATATTGGCGCGACTCATCCCTAAAGAACCCATCAAAACGGGAATCGTCATGAAGAAGAAATTCAGCTGCGTGGATACGACGAACGAAATTACTATAAACATGGCGAAATTCTTATCCTTCAGCATTTTGAACGCCTCCAGGAAAGCGAAGGGATTGGAGCTCTCTTTGGAGGGAGGCGTATGCGGAAGCAGGAAGCAGAAGAATCCATAGATTATGGAAACAATACCGGGGAAGATAAAAAGCCAGCTCTCGATGCCCAGATAGACCGCGCGCTGCGCCGCTTGATCGGATTCGGCCAATTGGGCGATTTCATCCCACTGCATTGGATAGGGATGGATATATTTCCAGAACAATCCCATCGCCACACCCGCCACGATCCAGCCCAGCGATCCCCACACGCGAATCGCGCCGAATTCCTTGGTTTTGTCTTTCATGTGATGGAAACAGATGGAATTCGTCAAGCCCAGAGTCGGCGCATAGATCATCGAGAAGAGAAATAGCACCGTCCACATCAACGAATAACTTTGAACGTTCGCCAATACAATTAATAGTACGCCCCCGACGAGATGGGAAATCGCCATATAAATCTGAGTGGGCAGGTACCGATCCGCGATTTGCCCGCCAATAAAGGGCGAAATCAGCGACGCCAGGAAGAACGCGCTAACAAGATCACTGCTGTAGCCCAAATGTTCCAGATAGGGACCCAAATTGATAAACCAGGCCGCCCAGACCATAAATTGCAAAAACATCATGGCGCCAAAACGAAACCGCAAGCTGGTAGACATAAAAACCTCCTGAGTGTTATTCAACAAACCGAATTTGGATATTCAATCCGTCTTCGAGTTTAAACTCTGATCCCTTGGATAAGCAACTCTTCGCAATCCCTCCGGCGATCTTTGGCGCTTAAAAGATCGTATAAATAAAAGGAGCGATAACGGGATTGGATGTCAGAAGAATCAATGCACTTAGGGCTAAAATAACCAGGATAATCGGTAACAACCAGTACTTTTTCCGTTCCTTGAGAAACAGCCAAAACTCTTTGATTAAATCCAACATAACCTCAATCCTCTATATAGTTTTTTTGATAACGATTTAGCCCCAGGAAAAAAATCCGCGATCGTATTTCGCTCCACGAAGGCCCAAAAACGGATTTTCTTTCAAACGGCTAAATTGTTACATTAATAAATTTGAAAAGCGTTGCCATTATATAACAAATCTGGTCCGAATCGCTAGCCAAAGATATTTGAAATTCAGGTATCTGCAAATTCTTTCAAGGCTCAAAAAGTATTCTAAAAGATATACTTGTAGAATCGCCTTGAAAGAATCCAGCCGCATTCCCCATCTGTTTTTTTTTAGGAAACCATCGCCTGGCGCAATCGGATAAACAGGTCCATCATGAGAATGGTTGGATTGATAAAACGTTCCAGATCGTCATGGCAGTCCAGAATCGCGTTCATACAATCCATCAAACCATCCGGCTGAGATCCCTGCCATAATCGGCCTAAATCGTCGCAACGGTCGGGATTTTCCCAAATAGTCACACCGTCACCGGAAACGTACACCAATCCATCGCGAACAATTCGCATCAGGATTTCCAGGAGAAACGGCAAGTCGTTTTTCCTTTTGACGATCTCTTCCGTCACCGGGATAATCGCGGATTCGCTAGCTCGAATGCGAAGCAGAGCTTCGATTAAATCATCGCGTTGGCTTAGATAATCCTCTTCTACGAGTTGGAAAGCCTTTTCGGCCAGACCACCTGCGGCGCGGGCGATAGTCCGAGCTTTACCGGCAGAAAGATTCGGTTGCAGCATACCCGATAAGGCTTCGATTTCCTGGGGAACCAGCCGGATAAACCAGCATCGCGATCGGATTGTGGGCAAAATGGCCGATGCCCGATCGGACACCAATACAAACCGCATATGGGGGTGAGGTTCCTCAAGAATTTTCAACAGGCTGTTGGCGGACGATTCATTCATGCAATGGGCATCATGAATCAAAAAGACTTTCAAATTGCCTTCGTAGGGCATCAGCATGGCCTGTTCCCGGACGGCTCGCATATGCCCGACCGAGTATTCTTTTTTTTTGCGTTTCCCCTTTTCTTTATCGGCGTCTTTACTCCAATCGTCCGAGGGGTACATTTCCAACACATCCGGATAGACACCCCGATCGATTCGCCGGCAGGAAGAACATTCGCCACAAAAATCGTCCGGGACATTGTTGCATAGGAATGTTTTCGCAATGGCGCGAGCCACACCGATCTGCCCTGCACCCGGAGGGCCATATACCAATGAAGTTCGGCCGAAAGCGTTTCGCCGGATGGCGCGCATTACAATAGTACGAACTTTTGGAGAACAGGGGACATCGATCCAGGGCATTGTTTTCAGCGGTTATCGCAATTGGATTCCAAAAAGACTTGGATTCTTGCCTCTTTTGGCTATGCTGTAAAAACCATACGATTAGAGTGGTTCTCATAATTCCGTTCCCATTCGCGTTTCGAAAAAGCCGGAAATGATTGTCTTTTTCGAAGATGGAGCGTGAAATAAACGCACAAACTTCTGAGAACCGCTCTAGTAGATTGACCAGGATGATATGACGGGTCCATGTGTTTTCCCCTTTCCCTCACTCTGATCCTCTTCCAGTGGGAGGGAATATTCGAGTTCACGAATGGGAAGAGAAACCCGACAATTCCAGACGGTCAGACAACTAGATACTATGGGCGGATTCGAGGGAAAGTCAAGAAAGCGAAAAAAAAGAACCCGGGAGAGAAAAGTTGAATAAAATTGCCATTCCAATTGGGTTGGTGGGATCCTGTCTTATCGTCGGGATTTTTCTGCTAAATTCTGTCAATGCCAAAGAAACACAGGACTATCAGGTTCAAGCGATCCTTCGCTGCCAGAATCAATCCTTTCAATCGGATATCCTGCTTGTAACCGACGTGAATCGTGCGCTTGAGTTTCAATGCACTGTAGACATCACCCCTTCCATTCCTGAAGGATATCTGCCTTCTCCCTCATCATACCAATGGACAGTCACCAGTGGGAAAATTCAAACCAATGGAAAAGAATCACTGTGGAGCGATCCCGATCCCGGGCTGCAAACCATTCGAGTTTCCAGCGTGGTAAAATATCTTGCCCCTCAACCGGCAGGATTGTTTTCCCGCAAGCAACCGGATATCGAGATTCCCATTGAGGCTAATCTCAAATGTTTGATTCCATTGAAGGTTGAAAAGATCGAGGGAGGAAAAGTCAACGGTTTTTCCGTCGGAGAATACCCTGATCCAACCGATCCAGAAGATTTAAAGACAGCCTCTAATCCAGGAATGGTAAAAGCGCACGCCGACGTTTATCAACCGCCTACATTGTTTTATCCTGTTACAAAGGAAACCTACCGGCTGCGTATTTATAAAGAATACACTTTAGGCGATTTCGATCTCGATCCCCGCTTTCTTCCTTTAACGTATCCGCGTTACGTTGTGATCGATCCCCGCATTCTTCGGAAGATCGATCTTCTGGAAGCGGTCGTGCGAAATGCCGGCATCTCACTTTCAAAATTCAAGATATTTTACGGTTACCGTTCTCC
Organism: uncultured bacterium; assembly: GCA_964520565.1. GTDB lineage: Bacteria > Hinthialibacterota > Hinthialibacteria > Hinthialibacterales > Hinthialibacteraceae > CAZFOX01. Next base: position 8,717 of record CAZFOX010000037.1, read on the forward strand.
CTATTACAACCTGGGTTCCCGGGAAAGCGATGGGGAGAAGACCTTAAAAAGCGGATATTCTCTGCACATGTATGGCCTGGCCGTCGATATTCTTATCGATGAGGACGACGATCTGGTGATGGACGACCTGAATCATGACGGCATAATCACAGAAGGAGACGCCCAGGAACTGATGCAATATGTAAACCAGCTGGATAAAACATTATTGGCGGAGAACAGCGATCTGGTTGGTGGAGCCGGATGGTATCCCCACCACGATTTCTATCAACGCGGCGCTTTCGTGCAGTCTCCCTACGTTCATATGGATGCCCGAGGTTATACCCACGGAAATCAATTAATCCGATGGATCGGAGAAGATACCATCGGGATTCGAAAGCAAAAGAAACCCTACACTCTGAAAAAACCGATTCCCGCCTGGCCGTGGTAAACTGTGTAGGAGAAGAGAATCCAGAAACAAAGTGTGGAAAATATTGGAAAAGACTACGATTTTTTTCGATCGCGACTTGCAGAGACTTGACTACCGGTAAGAAATGGATAATCTATTTTCGCTCAGGGAGAAAATACTGTATATCTCCTTGAAAATCAATCGAAATAAAGATATTCCCCTGTAGCTC
>CAZFOX010000037.1:9340-14348 GCA_964520565.1 uncultured bacterium
CTCAATAGGTAGAGCATTCGGCTGTTAACCGAAGTGTTGTAGGTTCGAGTCCTACCGGGGGAGTTTTTTATTTTCCCATCGTTCAAATCACCCGATTGAATTGACTGAAATCGTACAACCACACTTTTTCTCCGCAAAACCGTTCCCCTTCCGGGCAAATAGGCCGTTGCCGAGCCAATAGACGCAGAGTGCAAGGCGGTAATAGATAACGTCCAATTTGAGGATTCACGTTGGAAATCTGCCTGGCCTCATCCACGGAGGCCTGCCAGATTTCTTCCTGCGCGTTATAACACAACCGCATGGCGTGTTTGTGGCGAAGATTGAGGAGGTCGGACGATTCCGTAAAGCGGATCGAAACCGCGTTCGGAAGCAGATATTGAACGAACTGTTCTTCGACGCCCAACCGCCGTAAAGCGTTCATCGCTTCCCAACTGCGAGCCATCGTTTCGCGATAATCGCGTAAGATCGACCCATCCTGTTTGATGAGGGCTGGAGTAATATAATCCGGTTCGTCCGTTAAATGACCGGCCAGAATGGGCCGGGAAGCGGGCGTCATCCGGTGGCGCTGATCCTGTGAATCGGCCGTGTGACTGATCTTTTTCCGAAACGTATAGGATGGATGAAAGAGACAACGAGACAATTTGGAGAGAGTCGTCAGGTTCAGCGATTCACCCAACAAACGATTTCGCTGAGGATCCAACGCCAAGGCGATGGCCTCTTCGTCACCCATCGCCGCCCGCGGCAGCCCGAGTACTTCACGAACTGAATCGGCTAATAGCTCTTCATTACTTGATTTATATCCAATCAGTTTAGACACTTTCCCGGTTAAACTATCGTCAAATTCTTTAAGAAAGGAACTGGCAGGGCTCTTGCCAGCCTGAGAGGCGAGGAAATACTCCCATTCCGGAATCGATTCTTTTTCGAGCGGTTCTTCGAGAATCACTCGAAATTTTGGTTCCACGGCCAGGAGTTGTTCCACCATCTTCCCCACAACGATCTGTTGTTCCAGCGGTGTATCGAAGAGTTGGCAGAGCCGGTTATAGCGGAGCAAGGTAATCCCGTTGATTGTGTGATACAGACAGGCATGAGTGGCAACCGGTAAAACATATCTCGCCACTTCCTGGGCTTTTTTCTTGACTGAACTCCGGTATTTTTTCGATTCGAACGGCCTTTTGGGATATCGCTTACGGAGTTCGCTCTCGACCAGGGGCGCCAATCGTTCGCATAGCATCCGGTAACGCTCCATTTGATAATCGAGCGTCCTGGCATAGATCGACAGCGCCTCTCCATCGAGAGGCGGCACAGCAGCGTTATCCGGTTTGACCTCGACATACCGCTGGCTCACCTGTTCAGAATTGTAGTAAGGATGACTGTGCAGGAACGACCAGATGAAATGCCGCGATACACGATCCAGGGCAAACTGAAAATGAGCGTGTTGCAGAGTGGTATGATGCCCGGCTTTATAAATGCTGTGTGCCAGAAAGTCCCATCGATCGCCACTATCGTCCTCTTCGATAATTCCCTTGGATGAATAACAGGTACGAGCGGCCGCCAAAAAGTTTTGGTAGGCATCTTCAAAATGCTTGACCAGTTTGACCACCGGTTCGGGAGATAACAATCGTACACTCATTCTTCTGCCCTTATTACCAAGACTCCAATCACCGCATTCCCGGCGTTTTACGGCCTGGATATAAATAACCCCGCAAATCGTCGAACGTGGGAATTTTATCATCTTCTTTTTGGATTTCCGATTTTTCCACACGTGGAGAATCCGCTTGCGTTTTCTTCTTTGGAGCGCTTGAACATGCCATGAAGAGAAGAATGCAAAGACAACCAACCGCTCCATAAAAAAAAGAAGAGTAATTCCGCCTCGATTCCATCCGTACAACTTTTTGGGAAAAAGAATCGGGGGAAATAGAAGTACATTGCAACCGGTGGAATGGAATAAATCCGGCGAAATTCGGTTTGTTCGGCTTTTCTGAAAGTGTCGACAAATCCATAATCTTTCTCTGGGAGCCAAAGTGAAAGGACGATATACAATGCAAACGATTTTCACCTTCCGGTTTTGGCTATTCGTTCTCCTCCTAGATTGGAGCGCTTTCCCGAACGAAGGCACGGCAGCAACGGTCAAGACCGCGCATGGCGTTCGGGAAGGAAGCGTCATCGTCCGTGAATCCGCCGACCGCCTGGTTATAACGATCTTGACACAAGACAAGCGGCTTTTCCAGTTTTACGCACGGGATATTGAAAGCATAACGGCCACGGAGAAAAACCTGATTGGGAAACCGGCCGCCGTTTTAATCGAACCTGCCTCCGACGCCACTCCCGCCGGATTTCTGGCACCAGGCCAGGAAGTCGAGGTTTTGGAGAAAACAAGCGTAGCGCAAACGGCGTCTATAACCAGCGCCACAGACACTACCCCAATGACCGTAACAACCGATTGGTATAAAATCAAATCGGGAATAAACCTGGAGGGATGGATACCCGCGGATTACTTGACCGATAACGTGGTATTTACTCAAGAAGAAAAATCAATTCCTTATCAGAAAAATATGCCTAGTAGCCGAATTCCATCTGCAACAGAATCCCCTTCACCGCTTAATTCGCCCGTGACGGAAGACGAGAAAACCCCTTAAAGAAAGAGAGTTAGAACGCTTGGATTCATCGAGTATCTCATATGACATTCACAATCTATTCACAGTTTGTTCTACTTTGAACCACTTGTTTTCCCCAATATTTCCCATTGTTATATACAAAATTCTTTGACTCTTAAACAACTTATTCACAACTCATGCTGCTTTTTTCCATTCTTGTCTTGGGTTTTTGTTGAACCGCTTCTATCATCCAATTGAATCATTACCGGGAAGGAGAGACCCATGAAATATCGTCGTTTTGGCCGAACGAACTGGGAAATATCTGAAATCGGATTTGGAGCCTGGGCCATTGGCGGGTGGTGGGGCAATCAGAGCGACGATGAATCGTTGGCGGCGCTGCATAAATACCTGGATCATGGTGGAAACCTGATCGACACCGCCCAGGCCTATGGAAACGGCCGAAGTGAAAAACTGATCGGGCAGGTTCTGAAGGAGCGCCGCGAACGCGTCTATGTAGCCACCAAACTACCCCCCATCAATGGGATCTGGAGCCCTCCATCCTGGACGCCATTTTCTCAAACTTTTCCCATCGACTACATCGTCAAAGGCGTAGAAACCAGCCTGAAGAATCTGGACGTGGATTGTCTGGATATCTACCAACTGCACACCTGGTGCGAAACCTGGAACACGGCGGACGAAATCTTTGAAACCGCCGAAAAATTGAAAAAACAGGGGAAAATCCGCGCTTTTGGTATTTCCACAACCGAAAGTTATCCTGAATGTGTCATCGCTGCGTTGAATACCGGAGCGATCGATACACTCCAACTGATATTCAACCTGTTCGAGCAACATCCACGTGAAACGATTCTGCCTGCCTGCCGCCAGTTCGATATTGCCACCATTATCCGCGTTCCCTTCGACGAAGGTTCCCTGACCGGGAAATATCGGGGCGACGAGACCTTTGGCGCGGACGATTTTCGCTCCATTTATTTCCGTGGAAATAACCTGAAGGCATCCGTGCAGCGTGTGGAAAAAATCCGCGAGTGGGCGAAGAAGAATCTACCGGACATGCCTCTGGCGGAACTGGCACTGCGCTGGGTGCTGAGCCATGACGACGTTCATACGGTGATTCCCGGGATTCGTAATCTCCGTCAGGCTGAATTGAATACCGCCCCCTCCGACGGCCGGAGAATCAGTGAGGAACATTTACGGGCGCTCCAATCGTTTGCCTGGCGGCGCAATCCCTGGGATGAGGATTTACTTCTCCTTGATGAAGTATTGAAGCAGGAGGATTAAATCGTTATCGAGATGAAGTATACCCTAAAATACAGTAAGATATCCTCGGCTCATTCCAGACCTACCGATACAGGATTGATCGATAGATATAGTGTGACCCATGAATAAATCCAATCGAATCGCCATATTGATCTTTCTTACGCCGGTTATTGCCGCCCTTCTATATACCCTCTATTACCGGGAAAGCCGCCGTTCTTTAATGGACCGGTTGGTGGAATCGGGAGTGATTGCCATGTTGGAAGGAAACATGGTGACTCGGGACGATCTGCGCGATTATTTCCTATATCCTCCCGTGGAGGAAAATGAAATCCTCCGCTCGCTGGAATTAACGCCGGAGGATGTAAAAGGCATCGGTTTGCATGAAAAAGATCAAGAGCTTTTCAAGGAACAATCCGGACAACTACTTCTATATCAAGTGATCAAACATTTAGCCTTAATCAAATACCTTCTTCCCCGATTTCATGAAGACCGTCCAGGAGAAATGGAAGAGAGTATAAAAAATTACCGTGAAATGCTCATGATCGATGCCATGGAAGCGGACCTGGCCAAAGTATCGCCCGACGTGAGCCAGGAAGAGATGTTAGCTTATTACGTAGAGAATCCCAACGAATTTTACCGTCAGGGGAAACGATATGCACGCCATATCATGCTGTATGAAAACAACACCAGCGATACCACGAATAATCCCTTTACGGTAACTCCCGAACAAATTTGGAATCGGTTGGAAAACGGCGAGGATTTTTATACTCTGATCGTCGAGACAAGATCGGAAAATTCCCCTCAGGAAGGCGTTCTGGGATGGTTGCCACGAGGGACAATCCATCAAACCTTTGAAAAAGCCATGTGGGCGCTTGAGATTGGAGAGATCACCGGCCCCATCCAAATTGATAGTACCATCCATTTTATTCAATTGATGGACGAGCAACCGGAAGGTCTCATTCCCTTCGACGAATGCCGGCCGCGTATCAAGACAATCCTGAAAGAAAAGAAGCGTACTCAACACCGTTATAAATTACTCGGGCTCAATCCCGATTCTCTGACGGTGGAAAATGGAGAGTTAACCGAGGAGTACCGCCAGGCCATCCTAGAAGCCGCCTATGCGAGAGAGTGGCATAAGA
>CAZFOX010000038.1:0-14336 GCA_964520565.1 uncultured bacterium
CGGGTTGTGAAACAAATCATCGCCTCCCCTGGTATTCTGGATGACTTGCGGCGTTCTATCCCTAGCGTACAATCGATATCCGGACATGTAGATCGCCTCGAAATGCTCTACACTGAATTGATGGAGAAAAAATTAACGGAGAAAAAGCGCCGCTACTAGCGGCGAAACAGGCATGGAAGAGACAGTATATAGCGCGTTTGCGGAAATCTACGACCAGGTTATGCGCGATGTGGATTATGAAAGTTGGGCGAGGCATGTTCTCCGCCTGGCCGAGCGATTCAATATCGACGTGCACAAAATTCTCGAACTGGCCTGTGGAACCGGTGGGCATGCCTTGCGGCTGGCGCGGATGGGATACGAGGTGACGGGCGTGGATCGTTCCGCCACCATGTTGCGGATTGCGGGGGAAAAACAGACCAATGCCGGTGTTGAAATGAACTGGCGGCAGGGGGATATGGATTCTCTGTCGTCTCTGGGATTGGATCGCGACTACGATCTGGTTACTTGCCTATACGACAGTTTGAATTACCTTCTCGAAGAAGAAGAAATCGCACAATGCTTTCGCGAAGTTCATGCACACCTTCGCCAAGGCGGGGGATTCATTTTCGACGTCACCACCGAATACAACCTGTTGCAAAATTTTTCCGGATATACCTTTGCGGAAAATTTTGAAGACGCGTCGTATATCTGGGAAAACGATTACGATCTCACCACGAAAATCTGCGCCTCCAAGGTGACCGTTTTCACACACATCAACGGTCAATTTCAGAAACACGTCGAGGTTCACCGGCAGAGGGTTTATCCCACCAGCATGATTCTCCAATTGTTGCGGGACGCAAAGTTTGAAGTAGGCGGTTACTTTCACGATTTAACGGAAAAAGCCGTCAAACGGGAATGCGAGCGCATTCATTTCGTCTGTAAAAAACCCTAGACCGGTTCAGGGAAGGTGCAGTGTATCGGGTCGTATCCGGGTGATTCGATACACGCTGAGCGCGGCGAACGCCAGCAGGACGATCGTCTGAATGGAACGTTTTTGGGTGAACCGGCTATAGAGAACGACTGCCAATCCAATCAGAATACTTTCCATGACGACCCAACTGGGGATCACGATGAACATCGGATTGCGGAAAAGATCGAGTGTGTCGATTCCGGATGGGTATTGATAGGAGAGAAAAGGCCAAAACCAGGGAATGAAATCCGCATCCGCCAACAGATGCGAGAAATGGCCGAGGCCATAGGAATAAGCGGTTTTCCAATTGGTGAAGAAGCACACGATCCCTACGGCTGCAGCCAGCCCGGCGAGGCTGTGCATCGCGTACCGGCCATACGGTGTGAGGTAGAATATATCGTTAAGCGGTTTATCGATCAGATCGGGCATGAATGCTCCGAGAATAACGGGTACCCATTCCGCCTGAAAGTAGCGGTTACCCAGGATGGAAAGAGCTAGATGGCCGGGAACGGGGTACATGGAATCCTCCTGCGGAAGCGATCGAAAAACAGGTGGATCGTAGCCCTCTGAGAAAATTGGACAAGGGGACGATCTGTGCGAACTTTTCGATCGATAGGAAAGAAAAAGGCGATCTCTTTCGAGACCGCCTTTTTTCACGAGATTGTAACAAATGACGATTAATACAGTGACCAGTCGCTGAGAGAAGTTCCACCCGTCCCCAGTGTTATTTCGCCGTAGGAGGCTTCGTTATGAGGCCATCCGTTCCAGGCGATCTGGGTTTTTCGGCTGCCTTCGTCATCGTCGTTGACCGCGATTTCGAATCCCATCTTGGCCCCATCGGCGGGATTATCCAATGCTGCTTTTGTTACCTTGAATTCGATCGCATATCCAGTCGCTGTGGTGGCGCCCGCTGCAAACCAATCCGCGCTTGCACCAAACGTAGGATTGTTGGCTTCGTTATCGCGCCAGGCGTTAATGGGTGTCAAGACGTATTGACCTTCAAAGGCTGTGTTACCTCGTCCTCGAACACGATCATAATTCACGTCGAAGAATATCTCCGCGCTGTCATCCTCCCACGTGCTGCCGTCTTCGGTCTTGGCAGCGGCGGTGTCGGTCATGATCTTATCATCGGTAACGCTGACGGCGACATAAACCGCCTGACTGTCGTGAACGGCCCAGGCAGACCAATCGTGATCACCGATGGTCCATTCATCGCTGAGATCGTAGACGCCGGTGTAGTGATTGATTTTAATCTCGGGAGCGCTTCCGTATTCTCCGGCTTTGATGGATCCATCGATGGTGGGGGATGCCGTTACTTTGGGCGCAGTATACTTGCGTGGGCCGAAATAGAGGTTTCCATAGGTAATTTCTTCGTGTGTCTTGCCTACCCAGGTATACTGATTTTCCAATGTCCCTCCGTCGTCGTCATCGTTGACGGCGATGGTGAAACCGATGATGTCGCCGGGTTTGGGATTGCCGAGGGCGCTCAGCGATATGCGGAATTCCGCATCATAACCGGTTTCTGTATTATTCACTTTGGTTTGTGCATACCAGGCTTTATTGGTACCGAAACCGGGATTGCCCGCTTCCGCTTCGCGATAGGCGTTGTTGATCGTGATGACGTATTGCCCGCCGGTAGCGACGACGGCGGGATTGGTTCCCGTTGTGTCGCGGGTTGGGTTATTGCTGTTGTCGCCATCGATAAACACTTCCACACTGTCGTCTTCCCAGGTATTGCCGTTCTGGGAATTGGCGGCGGCGGTGTCGTCGTACAGAATATCGTCGATCACGCGAACTGCTACATAAAGGTTGTTGCTGTCGTATCCCACCCAGATCGAGAAACCAATATCTTCCTCGAAGAGAGGACCTTGTCCCGAGGTCAGATCGCCACCCGCGACCAGGTCTTCCAGGTTTTCATCGAAGGTAACGGCCCAGTACGATGTCCCATCCGGTTGAGCGCTCGATGAGTAAACCCAGGATTCTCCTCCCGCCAGATCAATAAATCCGTCGATGGTTGGCGGCGTCGCAAAAGGCATGGCCACCCGGGTTTTTGTATCGTCATACGTCGCCCGGTCGGCTGTTGCGAATCCGGCAGCCACCATGAGTAATGCTAAAATCCAAACACATTTACGCATATGGGTACGCCTCCTTTTTTATTGGAATTTATAAAGATTCAATTATATCATCACAAAGATCGAATAATTTGTCAATGCAGTATCTGATAAAACACCAAAAATTATTTTGAGAAGGGGATACAAAATGAGAAAACGTTCAAAATGAGGGGTTGAAATTCATCCTCGCCACCGATAATCCATCCAGGGCAATCCAGTTTTCAAACGATCTTTTCCGATATTCATTTGCAATTTAAACTATCTTGGATAGAACCCATTTCCTCATGTCACATATTCATAGTGGAAAGAAAATCGAGTGGTTGGCTCAACATTTTTTCTGAAAAGGAGGTACCGGGAGTAATGTAACAGCGAGCAAATAATTCGAGCAATCTCCCTAATTTTGTTCCTTTTTGCGTTTCAAAAATCTGGAAAATATTGGCTTTATTGAAAGCGGAGCGTGCAAATAGCGAACCTATTTTTGAGAAGCGCTATAGAATGACGTTACTGGAAAGGCAATCGATTCAATTAGCATCGACCGGTTTTTCTATACGGTGGATCGTCTGGAAGGAAATTTATGAAACGAAATAATGTTTTTATTCTGGTTCTGATGTTCGTTCTCGCAATACCGATTTCCTGTTCGGAACGAGACGATAAACATGCCGGTCGTATCGTTGTCCTGGGTATGGATGCTTTGGATCTCAAAATCCTTCAGGAATTAATCGCGCAGAATCGTTTGCCCGCCTTTCAGCGATTGATGGAAAAAGGGGCGTCTGGAGTATTACGTTCCTATCATCCGATGCTCTCCCCGATGATCTGGACGACATTCGCAACCGGCAGAACACCCGACGAACACCGAATTCTTGACTTTACAAGTCTCGATGCGAATGGAAATCCCATCCCTGTCCCCTCTTCCAAACGGGAACGTCCCGCATTATGGAATATTCTGTCTCCGTATGGGAAATCATGCACGGTTATCGGTTGGATCGCTACATGGCCGGCGGAAACGATTCGGGGCGTTGTGGTTTCAGATCGATTTGCTTCCTCCTCATTCATCGAGAAACCAAACCTATTCGATGATATCCTGCCGAATCTGACCTTTCCGGAAAACCTGGCTTTTACCCTGGCCGATCAGCGTATAAATTACACGCACATCGGTTATGCGGAATTATCGTCCTATTTACGCATGAGCGAAAGCGAGTGTCAGAAAATACTGGCCACCCCATTTACGATTCATAACCGGATTCATCATCTCCGCCTGATCCTGGCCCGAACGGAGACGTACGCTCATGTGTTACTGGATTGCCTGAAGAATCATCCATCGGATTTAACGCTAACCTATTTCGATGGAACCGATTCCGTCGCTCATCTGTTCATGCAGGAACGCCCGCCGCGCCAACCGGCTGTGGCCGAGGCGGATTTCATTCTTTTTTCTAACGCAGTAGACGCCATGTACGAACGAATGGATCGATTGGTGAAAGACGTTCTCGATCGATTGGACGAACGGGATACGTTGATTGTGATCTCCGATCATGGATTTCGAAGCGGAGAAGAGCGTTTGAAGCGATCTTCGTTGACCACGGTGGGACCTGCGGTCTCGTGGCATCGGGAAGAAGGAACGATCATCGCGTATGGTCCCACGATTCAATCCGGCGAAATTCATAACGCTTCGGTATTCGACATTGCTCCGACACTTCTGGCGATGCAGGGTATTATGCCTTCCCCCCAAATGCCGGGAACGATTCTTCCCGAATTGGCCGGGGGAAACCGGCGAGCGGAATCGTTGGTTCGAGCGACCGATTGGGACACCGATTATCGTCCCCCTGCTCTGCCTGCTGTGAGCGCTTCGGATGCCGGATTCGACAGCGAACAATTGCAAGCGCTAGGTTATGTGGCCGCCGACGCAAAACAAAATAAAAGCGGTAAGTGGGAAAACATCAACGAGTATTTCAATTTGGGTGTATATTACGAACGCAAAGGAGACTACGAAAAAGCCCTTCAGGAAATCGATCGCGCCTTATCCATCGATCCGGAGCATCGGCTTTCGTTGGGAACTCGATGCCGCATTCTGGTACAGATCCGGCAATATGAGAAAGCCGAACGGGATATGACCCGGTTAGAGGCCCTTTTGAAATGCGAAATATCCGACGCGGAAGCCACACTCATAGAAAACGAGAATACAGATCCGGTAAAAGCCGATTTGATTCGCGCGCAAATCGAAACGGGAAAAGTTGGACTTTCCGAACTGTATCACATTCAAGGCGAGATGGAGTATCAACGGAGCAATTACGAAAAAGCGGCTGTATGTTTTTCCCAATCGTTGGAACTGGTGTCCGACAACGTGGAAACGATGTACAATCTGGGAACCTGTTACGGCATCGCCGGACAGTATGAAAAATCGGTGGAGGTATTAACCCGCCTTTTACATCGGATTCCCAACCATTCCAAAGGGCGGCAGAGTTTGGCGGTTGCTTATCTTCGGTTGCAACAGGGGGAATCGGCTCTCCCTCTTCTGGAAGCATTGAATCGAGAGACGCCGAACGATGCGAACGTTGTCTATCTGATTGGAGAAGCCTATCGAACGGAAAGCCATTTCTCGAAAGCGCGGGAGTGGTATAAAAAAGCCCTTCAAATCGAGCCGAATTTGATGAAGGCAAAACAAAAGTTGGAATCGATCGCCAATGAAGAATAAGATATTTCCCGATTCTTGCATGAAAAAGGCCCCAGCGGATTCTGCCAGGGCCTTTTTTCCATACTGTCTAATCATTCATTCTCGCAAGGACGCAATTAAAAAGGACGCAATTAAAAGAGTTCCCAACTGGCTACACGCGTCGCTTGCTTAAACTCATTAGAGAACCGAAGAGTTCCATTGAATTGGGGTTGGTTGACCTTGCTTTCCGACGACCATCCGATCCATGCCCATGTACTGTTATCCGACTTCATCGTGGCAATGTCTCCATCGCGATCCATAAAGGTCATGTCGAATCCCAACCCCCGCCCGTTGTTGATGCTCGGATCGAGATCGACTACATCGGATTGTTCGATCGGCTCAACCTCTACGTCCAAATAGTTAAAAACTTTGAGCGATATCTCGAACTGGCTCGTGTAGGAACCGAAAGGATTATTGGCATCTTTCGGAGTAATGATCCATTTGGCTTTCGCCAGGGGAGGACGTCCGTCCGGCGTGAGTGCTTCGAATTTATAAATCCAAAACGCCGTACCGTTTTCAAGAATATTTCCTGCGGTATCTTTCTCCTGGCTCGTGGCATAATTCCCATCCGTACGGCCCACATCGTTTTGAACCATTACATATTGAAGGTTACCGCCTGCGGCAGGGCCATAAGAGCCTGCATCGTCGTTATCCCATTCGACGTAGACTTCCCATCGTTCGCAAAACCACCCGTCCCCTCCAACAGTTCCACCGTTCCATTTGCTTAGCTGCGATACGTTGACATCGTCTTCACTGTATCCAGCGATATACAGTTCATTAGTCTGATTGTTCCATGCCACCGAAAACCAGTTATCCTGTGTACTTAAAGCGCTCTTGTTGATCGGATAACTTGGATAAAATTCCTCGCACGAGCGTTTCTCCAAATCGGTCGGCCAATCGCTCAGATCGCCATCGACCTGGATGGGTTGAATCTGATACGCCGTTACGGTTTTAGGATTGATTCCCGCTTGGGGATCGTGATGCATCGGCGTTTGTGCATAACTTAGAGACGCAATTAACATAAAAGATAACGTTAATGCCGCTTGCTTCATCTGATGTCTCCTTCATTAAAAGTTTACCAAACTTAATAGGTATTAGAGAGTAAGGTTATGGGATACTGAGAAAAATGTCAAGCAATTTTTTTTCGGGGTGTTCTACCACAGTGAAAATGTCAGGGTGTAACACCACAGAGAAAATGTCATCCTCTGGATTATCTTCTGAATATTCAATCGCAGGATCGAGAGAAGAGAGAAATAGCGCTGAGCCTTGATATCTGGAAAAGAGAAAGAGGATATTATTCTTGTTTTTGCACGTCTCTGCGGAGATGATATATTAGCCACGATGGCCGATCCATACCGGGAAAACGAAATAAAGGAGATCGAACGTGAGTGAATGGCGCGTATATGGATGCGGCTCTATTTCATCCAACCGCTCGTTGCAATCCAGTTACGAGTGGATCGAGGAAGGATTTCGTTTGCAATTGGATTTCGGTTACGGGGCGTTATATCGGCGTTGCCTGGCATCGGGAGATATCCATGAAGCAATGAAAGGTATCTCGCACCTTTTTCTCAGCCACGGTCATCCGGATCATATCATCGATATCACCCGGCTTGCGATCGCATTGAAATACACGCCGGGCTATACGCCGGTCCGGCCCATTCATCTCTATGCCACGCCTCCGACATGGAACTCCGTAAAAATCCTGCTTGATAACATGGGAGTGGAAAATACATTCGAGGATTTCTTTGCATATCATCCGGTTGAAATCGGCCAGACGCTGGAAATCGAGGGGCATCGCCTGCAATTCACTCCAGCTTGCCACAAAGAAGGAGCGATGGGTGTCTTCATTCAAAGCCCCGCCGGGCGGCGAATTGCCTATACCGGCGATACAGGGCCTTGTGAAAATCTGATGGATTATCTTCACCATCTGGATTTGCTGATAATCGAAATGAGTTTTCTCGAACTGGAAATGGAAATGCACTTGAATCTGCGGCAAGTGGCGGAACTGGCGGGGATCGTCGATCCTCGCGCTTTAATGCCCGTGCATTTGTATCCGGAACTGGAGAACTATTCCGATGTCCATCTACGCGGCCTGATTGCCAAATGGTACGAAGGCGATGTTTTTATTCCCCGCGATGGGATGTCATTGATCTGGGAGGATGCTACAGGTTCCTGGAGGGAATCCTAATTTTTGGAAACCGAGCCAAAGATATTTGAAATTCAGGTATAGGCAAATTCATTCAAGCCTCCAAAAGTAGTCTGAGAGATAAACTCGTAGTAACGCTATGCAAGAATCCGGTATAATGAATTTTTTGAGGGGATGGGAATATGGGTAAAGTGCTTCATACTTTAATAAACGGGCGGATTGTAACATTCGTTTACCTGTATGCGGCATTATCCGCTTGGGGAAACGAACCGGGAAATCGCTGGCTGGGGATAGAAGGCGTCGCAAATGCCCGCGATGCGGGAGGATATCCAACAAAGGACGGGGCGCATGTGCGATGGGGAACTTTTTTACGGGCGAATCAACTGGGGACGCTATCGGAAAAAGGATTGGAACGATTTCGCGAATTACGCATTCGTACCGTGGTGGATTTTCGCATGGACTCCCAGGTGGCGGCTTTTCCCGATATCGATAGCGTATCCGACACCGCCGCTTATTATCATTTTCCCATTGGAATCGATGGCTCTTCGTATGAGGAAATTTATCTCAATATCGTGGATGTTTATTCTTCCATGCTGAAACAGGCGTTTGTGTTACTCGCCGATCCCTTCAATCTGCCTTTATTATGCCATTGTTCCGCCGGAAAAGATCGCACGGGCATATTCGTGGCGTTGGTGCATCGTCTGTTGGGCGTATCGAATGAGGACATCATGAGCGATTATTTGCTCTCCCTGGAAATCAACTATTACGTTCACCCCGATTGGTTGCAGGTGGTATTAACCCGGATCGATGAAGAGGGCGGCATCGAGATGTTTCTGGCGAACCGAGGGATCGATGGAGAACTACAACGGGCAATCCGAGCTAATCTCTTGGAACGGTCATCTTCTGTTTTACAGTGGGATTTGTATTGACCGGCTGCGTTTTTCAGATCAGTTCCTGATAGAGTTCATCGATGTCGTGCAGCAGGCGGTGAATGGAATAATTTCGAAGCGTTTTCTCTTGCGCCAATCCCCCCATCGCTCGCGTACGTTCGGGTTGGGAAACCGCTTTCCTCAACCCCCCGGCGATCGATTCAATGTCGCAGGGTTCGACGATGTAACCGGTTTTACCGTCTTCGATCAGTTCAGGAACACCTCCAACCCGGGTGGAGACCACCGGTACACCCGAAGATAAGGCTTCGATAATCACTACTGGCAAACCCTCGTTTCCCGAAGTTAAAACTACCAGATCGACAGTTTGATAAATGCGGGCCAGATCGCGGTGAAACCCGGCGAAGAGGCAACGGTGCGTTATGTTCAGTTCTTTCGCCAAGGCATCCAGTTTCTGGCGGCATTCGCCATCGCCCACAATCAGGAAATAGGTATCCGGATAATCTTTCAGAACGAGCGGAATGGCGCGGAAAAGATCTTCGTGGCGCTTGATGGGAACCATACGGGCGATCATTCCCACGACAAACGCATCCGGAGGAATCTCGTACCGGTACCGCAATTCCTCGCGTGCGCCGGGGATGGGAATGGCGAAGCGGTCGAGTTCCAGCCCCAGGGGGATCGTGCGCAAAGTATTCGGATGGCCGATTCCATACTTCAGTAAATCCTGGCGGCATTGTTCGCTGACGGCGACGATCCTGTGGCAGAAGCGGGCCAGAATGCGCTCCACATTGCGGAAGAATGCGGTCTTCAGCGGCCCGAAATAGCCATGTAAAACATGGCCGTGGAAGGTGTGTATAATCACTGGAACGCCCGCCATCCGTGCGGCGATGCGTCCGACGGTTCCCGCTTTGGCGGTATGGGTGTGAACGATGTCCGGTTTCTCGCGGCGGAACAGGCGGTACAATTGCCATAGGGTACGAATATCGCGCAGGAGATTCAGTTCCCTGCCCAGATTATCAATGATAATGGGCGAAACTCCCTTTTCATCGGCCAGGGGAAGCATGTTTCCTTCATCCGGCGCTTCTTTGCCGGAAACCAGAATTGTTTCGTATCGATCCGGATCGAGAAAGGCGGATAGCAGAATAACATGAATGGCCGGCCCGCCGATATTCAGGCGGGCGATGACACGGATCACCTTTTTTTTCATGATCAAATCGCTTGGATTCAATGGCCATGAAAGCGGCCCGGTCGATCAACGAGCCGGGCCGCAATTGTTTCAAATACCAACGGATCGAATCGATCGATTACTGAGCAGCTTGCGTGGCGCCGGGAACGGGCGCCGCCGCATTTCCGGCAGCCTGGCTTTGATCGATCAGGTCGCTGGTCGATTGTGGCCGATTGGCGTATTCCTGATCGATGATCCCCCCCGAACGTGTGGGGGGGGTGACAACGGTCAAGGCCACCGTAGTTATGGCGAAAACCAAACTCAGGCCGATCGTGATTTTGATAAGAATGTTCATCCCGCCGGACGAACCAAAAACGCTGTCTCCCGCACCCATCGCTCCAAAAGCGCCGGATAGCCCCATTCCCTTATTGGACTGGATGAGAACGAAAAAGATCAAAGCGACACAAACAACAATATAAACGAATGCCAACAGGTAAAACAACATGTTCGATTCCCCTTACTTATCGGTGAGCGCCGCAAGGCCCGGAAGGAGTTTACCTTCCAGCAGTTCCAGAGAAGCCCCGCCGCCCGTGCTGATGTGGGATATTTTATCGCTAACCCCGGCTTTGGAAACTGCCGAGACCGAGTCGCCTCCACCCACGATGGAGACCGCGCTCGAATCCGCGACGGCTTGTGCGATTTTCATGGTGCCTTCGGCGAACGCGGATATTTCGAAAACGCCCATCGGGCCATTCCACACGATGGTTTTGGCCGATGCGATTTTCTGTTGATACAATTTCACCGTTTCGGGGCCGATGTCAATCCCTTTCAGACCGGCGGGAATGTTTACGCCCGATACGATTTGCGCCGCAACGCCGTCTTTCACTTCCGCCGCCACCTTGTGATCCACGGGAAGAAGAAAATCGACGCCCTTTGCTTCCACTGCCTTTAGGACATCGCGTGCGACATCCAGTTTTTCCTCTTCGACGATGGAATCGCCGACATCGACGCCCTTTACCTTCAGCAGGGTGTAGGCCATTGCACCGCCGATGAGAATGCTGTCGACTTTATCGAGCAGGTTCTGAATGACGTCGATTTTTCCGGAGATTTTCAGCCCACCGAGGATGGCGATGAAAGGACGTTCGGGGGCGTCGATGGCCTGTACTAGGTAATCGATCTCTTTTTTCATCAGATAGCCGGCGACGTTGGTGTCGAAGAAACGGGTAACGCCTTCGGTGGAAGCGTGGGCGCGGTGGGCGGTTCCAAACGCGTCGTTGACGTACATGTCGCCCAGGGCGGCCAGTTTCTTGCAGAATTCGGGATCGTTCTTTTCTTCTTCCGCATAGAAGCGAAGGTTTTCGAGCATCACGACTTCGCCGTCTTTCATGGCGTCGACAGCCGTTTTCACTTCGTCGCCAATGCAATCTTTCAGGGCGGGAACGGGCTTTCCCAGCAATTCCGCCAGCCGTTTCGCGGCAGGGGCCAGGCGAAACTCCTCGTTGACCTTGCCCTTGGGACGTCCCAGGTGGGACATCAGGATGACGCGTCCGCCCCGATCCATCAGCGATTGAATGGTGGGAATCGCGGCGGTGATGCGGGTGTCGTCGGTAACGTTACGGTTTTCGTCCAGGGGAACGTTGAAATCGACACGCACCAGAACGCGCTTCCCCTTGGGATTGATGTCGTCAATCGTTTTTTTGTTCATGATTCACCCTCTCGCGGCGGTTGGATTCAATTTTCCGAAGATGGAACCGGGTACGGAACCGGAAAAACGGCCCCGTACCCGTCAATCGTCCATATTGGGGATCGTCTTAGACGATCTTCTTGATCAGGTCGATGACTCGATTGGAGAATCCCCATTCGTTATCGTACCAGGACAGAATCTTGATAAAGTTACCGTCGATCACGCGGGTGTTGGTGGCGTCGAAGCAGGAAGAATGCGGATCGTGGTTGAAATCGATGGAAACGTTCGGATCGGTATTGTAAGAAAGAATGCCCTTCAAGGGGCCTTCGGCGGCGGCTTTCACCGCGGCGTTGATCTCTTCCACCGTGGCGGATTTGTTCAGTTCCGCCGTCAGGTCGACGACCGACACGTTGGGGGTCGGGACGCGGATCGCGAAACCGTCCAGTTTACCCTTCAGGTCGGGAATCACCAGGCTGATCGCGGCGGCGGCGCCGGTCTTGGTGGGAATCATGTTCAGAGCGGCGGCGCGGGCGCGGCGCAGATCCTTATGGGGGAAATCGAGAATGACCTGGTCGTTGGTGTAGGAGTGAATCGTGGTCATCAGGCCGCGTTTCACACCCCAGTTGTCGTGCAGAACCTTCACAACCGGAGCCAGGCAGTTGGTCGTGCAGGAAGCGTTGGAAAGCACGTGATGCTTCGCCGCATCGTATTCGCTCTCATTCACGCCCATAACCACGGTCAGGTCGGCGTTGGTGGCGGGAGCGCTGATGATGACTTTCTTGACGGTTCCCTTCAGATGAGCGGCGGCTTTATCGCGTTCGGTAAATTTGCCCGTGGATTCCACGACTACTTGCGCGCCCAGTTTGCTCCAGTCCAGATTGGCGGGATCTTTTTCCGCCGATACGGGGATCGTAATGCCGTTGATGACCAGGTTGTTGCCGTCGGCTTTCACTTCGCCGGGAAACTTGCCATGCACCGAGTCGTATTTGAATAGATAGGCGCTGGTTTTCGCGTCGGTCAGATCGTTGATGCCGACGATTTCCACGCCTTTCGATTCCAATGCCGCACGCACCACCAGACGGCCGATACGGCCAAATCCATTGACTCCAACTTTTATAGCCATGTGCTTCCTCCTGTATAGATATAGTGTATCTAGGCTTGATTGAATTGGATTGATACGAAATGTTGAAAGCGCGAATCAGGCGCATTCCCGAGCCGGCGTAGGATTCGGATGACAAATGCCGTTTCTCGGCCTGCCCTCAAACCATTCTGCCTGTTTCATCCCGGTATCATATCCGCTTGTCCAACTTTGGAAAAGGTTCATAACGAGACGCTTAGGAGACTTTCCGGATATCCATGTATTCATCTCTCCCAGTGAAACGTATACACAAAATGTAGGTTATCCAAATGTTGTGGATAGATCTGGTTTTTTCCTTCCGGCTTTTGGGGGATTTTTACACATTTTTACATCGATTGATGGATATATTCCTTTTGTTGTGATTGATTGGAAGGGAGGGGCACCGAAGGGAGGAATGCGATGAAACTGAAAAAAGCCATCCCCGCCGGAGTTGCAATTGCACTGGCTTTCACAGGATTAAAGTACTGGCTGGACAAGCCGTACTGCTCGCTCGAATTGTTGGAACCGCATACAGTACGAGAGCAGAGAAACATCCTGGTTTACGCCATCACCAAAATCACGCCGCAACGCCGCGAATTGCAGGGCAACGATCCCTACCGCCTTTATTTACGGATCGACGATCCGGATGGACTGAAATCGGTCTCAATGACGGTGAATGGGAAACCAATTCGTTTGGAATGGAAAGAAGGCGATCGCACGATTCAGCAGGAGATTCAAGGCGTCACCGAGTTCGGTATGCACCGCTACACGGCCTCGGTGACCGACCAAAAGGGCAACACGGCAAAAGCGGAAGCATATATCAAAGTGACCGCATCGGGAGGATTTGTGCCGGTAATATGAGGGGGGGGGAACACATTCCACGAAGGTTCCTTGATAAAAAATTGGTTCACAATATAATTTTGATTCGATTAAAACGGATTTTCCGTTCAAATCGCATTAAAATTTGATTGGTGAATCCAATGTTGATTGAATTTTCGGTTAAAAACTTCCGCTCCATCAAGGACCGGCAAACCCTCAGCATGGTGGCCAGCAACCGGGATAAAAACTTGCCCGATCACCTGATCGATCCCCAGGCTCCCGGTCTCTCCAATACCAAACTCGTCAAAAGCTCGGCCATTTATGGCGCGAACGCATCGGGGAAGAGCAACATCTTTAAGGCGATGCAGTTCATGCGCGATTTTGTCGTCAACTCAGCCACAGAAATCAAACCCGGCCAGGAAACCGGCGTTGTTCCTTTTCGCCTCAATTCAGAGACAGAAAAAGAACCCAGCGAATTTGAAATCATCTTCATTCATGAAGGCGTTCGCTATCAATACGGATTCATTCTCGATAAGAAACAAGTATACGAGGAATGGTTAACGGCCTACCCTTTCGGTTCGCCGCAGCGGTGGTTTACGCGTGTATGGAATGGAGAGAAGAATGAATACGAATGGAAATTTAGCAGTTTCTTAAAAGGCGAAAAAGAAAGTCTCAAGAATATAACAAAAGTAAATTCTCTTTTTTTATCTGTTGCTGCTCAATTCAATCTTGATCAATTGTCTACTATATA
>CAZFOX010000039.1:0-3546 GCA_964520565.1 uncultured bacterium
ATTACCAATACCTTACGCCACTTATTTCTCATAGATTCATATTGGAACATCCGCTTCATCGCCAGGAAAAGTCTCTTTCTGCGAATCGAAACGCAATTCACGATCCAGCCGAATCGCAATATCGCCGACATGGCAGATCGCATCGCCCAGCACAGAAATATCGATCCCGCTTCGCGGCGGTTTGCGGGAGCGTACCGCCTGGAGAAAATCGGAAACGTGCGCGTAAGTAGTATCTACATAGGCATCCGATCCTTCCGGGAATTGCGCGCCTTCCAGAAGACTCTTGGGATAAGCGTTGAGAACGCCACGCCGGACGTATATCCATCCTTCCTCGCCTTCAAAGGCGGTTCCATGATCGCATTGATCTTCGTAACGCTTTGGCCATTCCTCCGGGCAGGGATTAGCGGTATAACGCATTTTCAAACCCGCTTCCGTTTGCATTTCGATATCCCAATATAAGGCTGTATCGGCGACGCCTTCGGTGGGAAAACGTCCCTTGCCGCGCAGAGTCCACATTCCCTTAAACTTATCCGGCGCTCCCCACAAAGCGATATCGATCGGGTGGATTCCCCATCCCGCGATAAAGCCGAGAGCGTAATCAGAGATAAACCACCAAAGCGCGTTGGAACACCGGTCCTGGGTGTAAGGTTTCTTTGGAGCGGGGCCGAGCCAGAAATCGTAATCCAGCCAATCGGGAACGGGAACCGGAGTGGGATCGCCTCCGGCACTGCTGCCCGAACACCATACGTTGATTCCTTTTACTTGGCCGATTTTTCCCTCCCGCACCAGTTCACAGGCCCGTTGAAACTTGGGATCGGAGCGCTGCTGGGTTCCGAACTGAAAGATACGCTGGCGGGCGTGGATTTCCTTACGCAATACTCGATCTTCTTCGAGCGACAGCCCCATTGGTTTTTCACAATAGACGTCCTTTCCGGCCCGGACGGCAGCCAGAGAGACAAGCACGTGCCAGTGATCGCAGGTGGAAACCTGGCATGCATCGATATCCGTCCGCGCGACCAGTTCGCGGAAATCTGCGTATTTTTGGCACACGTCTCCATCGTAAAAGTTATTTACCAGTTCGTGTTTCTCGGCCAGCACGTTGCTTTTAACATCGCAAACGGCGACAACCTGAGAGGAGGTATCGTTGAGAAACCCTTTCATGACCGTGATTCCCCGATCGCCGACTCCGATGCAACCCACCTGGATGCGGTCGTTGGCCGCGGCTTGTCTTCCCCAACCCAGCGCACTGGCAGGAACAAAGGTGAATGTAGCCGGAACGGCTGAAGCGGTTTTTAAGAACGAACGCCGATCGATACGGGAATGTTTCATTTTGCTCTCCTCTCCGGTTGACGATACTGAGTACAGGTTATCATTATTTCACAAATTTCCGGTTTTATACATTCTCAGGGAAAGATTTCTTCTGTCGATTTTCTGTGTCTATTCCTGTTTTAATGTTTCGGCGTGATTGCTTCACTTCGTTCGCAATGACAGGAGCGAGGGAGAAATTGATATCTCTGTCGTTGGCACATAAAAACTGTACGGTGTGCACATCATTCCCACTCCGATGAGGCTATGAAATAGAGAAGCATTTTTATGGGGGTAGGATTGTTAAAAAATGTAAACATTATTAACTATTTTATGTAAACAATTTTCCAAACTTCTCCTTTTTAAGGAGTTTCCGTTCATGAAAAAAAGAACAATACATTTTTGTTGTTTTTTTATTATCGTTTTTTTATTCTCCATTCCTGGGATAGGGCAAGAGAATGGCATCCGAGGCGATCTCACCCAGGACGGTGTCATCGATGGGCGCGACGCTCTCCAGATTATGAAAATCATCCAGGGAATCGATCCCTCGACCGAGGATGCATTGCGGCTAGGCGACGTGTTTCCTCTGCCCGGCTTGAACGGGAAATTTGTGGGCAATGGGAAATTGACGAAAGAAGACGCCGAGAAGATCCTGCGAAGCGCCGTGGGACTCGTTCCCGTTGG
Source organism: uncultured bacterium (assembly GCA_964520565.1). GTDB lineage: Bacteria > Hinthialibacterota > Hinthialibacteria > Hinthialibacterales > Hinthialibacteraceae > CAZFOX01. Next base: position 1,990 of record CAZFOX010000039.1, read on the forward strand.
AGAGTTGAACGCCGATTTCAGCGGTTCCGCGCCGGTCATCGATTCGTTTGAGCCGGAGAACGGAACGGTGGGTACGCGGGTGACGATCTATGGAAGCAATTTCGTATCCGGCCTGCCCGGCGAGAACGCCGTTCTGTTCGGCGAGGTTCCCGCAACAATCCTGGAAAGCAATGGAACGCAACTGGTAACCGAAGTCCCGCCCGGAGCCGTTTCTCAACTGATTCACATTCAGACTCCCGGCGGCCTGGCGGACAGCCCGTACGAGTTTATTGTCACCGAGACTCGGGACGGCGTACTTCGGCTGGGCGGTATGCTCAATCCTCAGGATTTTGCGGTATCCACCGGATTCATGGAAACCGAGGCGGTTGGAGCGAACGGTCAGTTTCAAGCCGCGATGCCCAACGACCGCGTGGTCCTCTTGGGCGCCACCCCGAAAGACGACCGGGAAACCAATTTCTATTCCTTGATTGTTCCCTCCATCGATCCCACTTCGGGGAAAGTTCTTACACGCGCGGCCGACGTTTCTTTGGAAGTGAATGCGCTGACCACCGCCAAATCGTTGATTTTCTTATGCCCATTATTCATGAACCGGAATCCACAGGCGGCGAAATACCTGATGGACTTATTGGATACGATTCCCGAAGTGCCGGACCTGGCGGCGATCATCGAGAATCGATACTCGCAGGGATCGAGCGGCGTGGACGACCCGGTTGTGGAAGCCGCATTACAGAAAGCCATCCAAGCAACCATAGGCCGCCTGCCTGCGTCCATGACGGTTCCCCTCCAGGATTCCGTCCAGGCTCTCAAGACGGCCGCGCCATCGCGGGATTGGAAGAATACCGTTTCGAATCTATTCCCTCCTTTCTCTGAATTGAATCCATCCCATTCATTCGTCCAGCCCGCCGAAACGAGCCGTGAGAATACATTGCCCAATCTGCTCAGAGGAATCGATCAGCATTTCATCAGTCATGAATTCAATAGCCGCAGTAATTCCGTTATCTCGAACCTGGATAACAATTACAGCCCCGTCGATTGGCTGGTTACCATCGATCGTATATCGGAATCCTCACTACCCCAGGGAATCAATGAGAAATTCTACAATTTGCGGCTTCGCCCCGTTGAACTGACCGGCCATCGCAAAGCAACGATTGTGGCGGGAAACCTCTGGACGCAGACGATCGATATTGTATATGTGCTGATCGACCGGGGAATCAACGAGATCGTGTCGTTCCTGGGGCTCTCGCAGGACAACGCGTTGCCTTTGGAAGATTACGAGGAGGGCGTGTATTTCCTCCGGGCTTACAGCGGCGCGGTGAAGGGACACACGGAGAAAGCCCGGGAGGAATTCGCGGCGATTGAATCCATTCCCGGTGGCCCGGACTGCCAGTATTTCGCCTGTGGAGTCAACCTGGTGCTGGCTGGAGTGGACATGTGGGATTTGTTTACGGGAGACTCGAAGACCTGGCAACGGTCGGTCGTCAAGAAATCCATTAAAAACGCCACTCGGAAACTCTCGCAGGAATGGAGCCGCATTCAGGGTGCCGGGAGTACCCGCGA
>CAZFOX010000039.1:3556-14212 GCA_964520565.1 uncultured bacterium
GACAAATTATCATTGAGGTGATTAAAAACGTATTCACTGAAATTCCCTCCATGGGTATTTCCGCCATTAAAAATAAAATCGCCAAAGACGGCAGCAAGATGTTCAACACGACGAACAAGTTGTTGCTGATCCTGGATAAAGTCTCCTCAACGGGTCGGATTATAGAACGTCTGATGGGGCTGTGGGGAAAAATGATGAATCCCTACGGTCTGGAAATCGTACCGGGTCCATCGCCGATGGAAACCGCCATCCTGGTGATGGGCGATCCCTTCTCGCCCCTCATCACCGATATGGCACCCACCGAAGGCGGGCCGGGAACTATCGTGACACTCTACGGAAAGAGATTCGCTCCACTGCCGGGCGATAATTTCGTTTTTCTGGATCGCGACGACAACATTCCAGCCAAAGTAGTGGCCGTTCGTAACGGAGGAACGGAATTGGATTTTGAAGCGCCCTCTATTTTGACGCAAGGAAATTTTTATCCAGTCCTGTTGCGTACCGTCGCTTCCTTGACCGACGCGCGTGCACCCCGCTTTTTCCTTTCCAAGCGGACGCCGTACGTAACCGGCCTGTCGAGAGAAAGGGGATTCGCACCGGGTAAGGAATCCGCACACAATCCAGATGATCCTCTTGCCAACTATTTCGATTTCTATCGGGGAACATCCGTCGTCGTTCAGGGACGTGGGCTTTTTTCGACAACCGGCGTCAATGACATTCTTGTAGTCGGCAATAAGGAATTCTCGATTTCTCCCTCTGGCGATTCGGAGTATGAACCGTTTCTGGTTCCCGATATGCCGCCGGGCGGCTACGACGTATATATCCGGTATCCCTCGCTAAACAACCGGGAAAGCCTGAAGTTCAATTTCACCATCCTCGGCGCGCCGGTTCTGCAATCCATCGAGCCGCCAAAAGCCAAATTGGGCGAAATAATCACCCTGCGCGGTTCTAATTTCGGCGACGATCGAGATACCGTATTCATTCGAATCGGCGAACAGGTACTCTTTCCGGAAAAAATCTTCGGCAGCCAGGTCAACAACAATCGGATATCGTTCCGATTGCCCACGAATATGTATGTTCGCCGGGACGAGCCCGTCAGCGTAATCGTGCAAACACCTGCCGGGAAATCCGATGCTGTTTCCATGACAATCGAAAGCGGATTTGCCGATGTGATGTGGACGGATCTTCCGTACGGATTCACGATCTCCGTCGATTCATCGGCGCCGGGTCTCGTTCCCGATGGGAAAATCAGCCTCCAGGAAGCTGCAGCGTTCGCCCGCGGGGAAATTAATCCCTATTCCTCTCCCTGGGACGACCAAGGTACGGTTACTTACGAACATTATCACGAACGGCTCAATTCATCCGGGGGAACCGAATGGACCCCAGGAATTGTGGAGGGGCCTAAAACCGTCCCGGCCGGACCCGGCTTCGAAGGCAGGAGCAAATACTTCGTCTATCATTATCGAAATGGAAGTGAAACAACCGTTCTTGTCGAATCGGTTTCGCTGGATGAAGAAGGCCATCGGGAAGAAGGCGATTTTATTAAGGGAGAAAAGGGAGGCGCAGATTATAACGATCGCATAACCACATCTTATCTCTTGCACCCCAATTACGATATCTCCGCCGATAGTTGCATCTTGGGGAATGGAGACACCGTGCAACTGAATACACTCCATCTGAGAAACGGCGGACTCCGCATGCAAAGCGGGAATACGATCAGTATCCAAAAGCTGATCTGCGAGAATGGGAATGCCATCACCCTCCAAGGGAACGCTAATACGATCAACACCACCGTGGAAAATTGTCCGGGCGATGCCGTTTTCGTTGAAAATGGCGTTAAAAACACGATCGAGGTGAAAATTGAGAAATGCGGAGGAAACGGCGTAACTATCCGAGGGGGGGGAGGCAATACGATGTGGGGTAATAACTATGGGTTCCCGGATGAGAATCCAGCAAGGATTCAATCGGCAGGCGGGTCTGGGATTCTCTTGGAAAATACCGACAACAATCAAATCACTTCTGTCCGTATCGAGAAATGCCAGGGGGCGGGATTGTATTATAAGAATGCGACATTCACCCGGTTGGAAAGTGTCTTTTGCGTGAACAACGCCGGTTCGGGCGTTGTATTCGACGATTCTTCTTCTAATGACGTTCCTCTGTATTGTTTAGGCAACAACATCGGGATGGAATTGACGGGGAGCAAAACCCGCGACAATGTATTCAACGATTTTTCGACAATTCCCCCCGATAATTACACGGTGAACCGGCAGAAACACGCCGTGTATATTCACGGCGGAGCAACATTCAATACATTCAACAAAGGGAACCTGGGTTATACATCGAGCCACGGCGTTGTCATCGAAGGATCGGGAACCGATTCGAATATTCTATCGGGCAACGACGACTTGTCGGATTACGAGTGGATGTCGGTGAGGAATTGCCAGGGCGACGGCGTACAGATTCGAGGAGGCGCGAAGGGAAACCTGCTTCGCCGAGTGCACTGTTATTTCTGTGAAGGCAACGGGATAACCATTACCGGATCGGGAACGGATTATAACCAGATCGAGCGCTGCGCCATCGGCGGCGGAACGCATCCCTATCAGATCATGGACAACGGTCATGATGTCATTATTTGGGCTACCGGTGAGGAACCTTGCGGTGGATGGGGAATTTACACCGCAAGCACCTATAACACCCAGATCGCCAATTGCACGTTCGGATTAAATAAACTGGGTGGCCTTTCGCTGAGAAATATCCACACCCGCGCGGGCGACCAAACTATTCCCGTATCGGTCGAGCACAACACATTTGGTTATTACGTTCCCATGACGGCTTCCGATAATTTGATCGTTTCGATTCCCGCCAGTTGGGAAACGGGAGAGACGGCAGGCACCGGGATTTTACTGGAGAACATTCAACTCGCCTTTATGACGGACAATCATCTACGCGAACACGACACCGGTTTGAAAATGACCAACACCGATTCGTGCCTGGTACAAGACACCTATTTGTACAAATGTCGGGAAAGCGGCGTTACCCTCCTCAATGCGCAAAAGGATCGTTTCGAGTCCCTGAACATCAGCCAAACCGCCAAGACAGCCCTAGAAGTGCACAACTCGCAGGGCGTGGAATTCGAACACGGTAACATTCAGGCGAACCAGAGCGGGGTTGGAACTCTGGTGAAGAACGGCCGGGATACGAAATTCATCGATTCATGGTTCTGGAAATCGGCGGGCGATGGAATCGCCATCGAAGAGAGTTCGAACATTACGTTTCAGGAATGCACCGCAGCGGAAAACGAGGGGGATGGATACATCGTCCGCGCCGGTTCTACCAAGACAATCTTTGACCGCGGTTATGCGGATAAAAACAAGGGCAACGGTTTTCTCCTGGAAAATTCCCAGGATATCTTTCTGTACGGCTCGGAGCCGCGTGTGGGATTGTTTATCTTTCACAATCAAAAAAGCGGTATCGCTGTGAACAATTGCCAGCAGGTTCACATCGGATACGAGGGCAAAGGCGTCAACATCGTGGAATCGGGCGAGCAGGCCATTTTGATCGATGGGGAAAACACGGACGACGTGCATCTTACATCGAGTATGATCATGTGGCAGGTCAATTTATTTGGCAAACCGGGTCTGGTCGTGAAAAACGGCAGGAATATCCTGGTGGGAGGTTACGATCCCATCGAGCGCAATAATTTCGAACTGGGGAATTCTGCCGGCATTCAGGTGGAAGGAGAGAAAACGGAAGTATCCATCATTAACAATCTGATCGGCGAACTGGAAGAATACGAAAGCGGATCGCAAAAATGGGGAAATCTCTACGGAATTATCGTTCCGAGTAAGATTGGGAGTTTGGTAATCGAAAAGAATACCATCAACGCCAATAAACATTACGGCATCTGGCTGCTGGATGGAGCTAACCACATTCGAATCCTCGATAATCAAATCACCGAGAACGGAGATCATGGAATCTGCGTCGAAGGCGCAGCCACTCTCAGTAATACAATCAGTGGAAATTCCATATCCCGCAATCTCGGCAAAGGCATCGCCTTAATCTCTGGGGGAAACGCCAATCTGCCCGCGCCGGTCATCACCAAGAGTACCTGGTCGGCGGAAAATATCTGGGGAACGGCAGAGGCGCCGGACGGTAGTATCGTGGAAGTTTTCTCAGATCCCGACGATGAAGGTCTGCAACGAATCGGCCGCGGAACGGTCTATCGCAATACCTTCCAGGCAGCGGGGTACTTGAAGGACGATGGAAGTTTAAAACTGCACGCCACGGTCACCGATCCCCAGGGGAACACCTCGGAATTCGGCCCTACATTTACAAAACCGGCCGAAGCTCCCATGAGTCTGGTTTATACCTGCACGCTGGTGGGAAATGAGGATATCTACCTGCAATCGCCCATGGCCTCTTCTCCCGCCCGCCTGACCGAACATGCGGCGGAAGACTTCGATCCGCAATTCTCGTTGGACGGAAGCCGGATCCTATTTGTTTCCCAACGAGCCGGAAACGCCGATCTGTGGATGATGAACAACGATGGAACCTCTGCCAAGCCTCTCACCACCGATCCCGCCGCCGATTACGATCCCGATTGGACGCATCCGAAAGGGATCATTGCGTACGTTTCGGATCGAGACGGCAATCCGGAAATCTACATCCAGACCGGAGGAAGCGGGAGCCCTGTCGAGGAAGTTGCGTATTTCCAGGGCGAACAGAGCGGATACTTTTCCACGGACGCCGGGAGTTTAATTGGCGTTCATTTCCCCAACCTCAACGCAACACTGCAATCGTTTTCCTACTATCTCGTGTACGAACCCTACGATCCCGCGGATTTGAAATGGAAGATTTTCGCTTTCGAAAACGGTAAACCGACCAATCGGATTCTGGCAGAAGGCGATACGGTTTCCACCAAGCAGGGATGGTGCACCGTTCCAGTTAACGATCTTGCCATTACATCCGACATCCTGATTTGCCTGGAATACGTTCATCCCATGTATCCAACGCTGGGATTGACCAACGAAGGCGATATAAGCCATATGTGGATGTATTCCTACTCCCGGTGGGATCCATTCACACGCGGTTGCGCCATGATCAAAGCGGGGATTGCCGGAAAGGGACAAACCCAGGGCGACATTCGCATCACGAACAATAACGCCGTCGACCGTTATCCCGCATGGTCGCCCGATGGGTTGCAGATCGCCTTTGCTTCCAACCGCTCGGGACAGTATGAAATCTGGACAATGAATGCCGACGGAACCTCTCTCAAACAAATCACAAACGGTTTGGGTAATTGTATCAAACCTGCCTGGTCGCCGAATGGAAAGAACATCGCGTTTGTTTCGGACAAGAACGGCAAGGAGGATATCTATTCTCTGGAAATCGCTTCTGGCATTACCATGCGCCTGACGGAAACAGCCTCGGCGGAAACAGATCCAGCGTGGAGCCGCGGAGGCCAAACGCTGTTCTTTGCTTCCGACCGGGAATCGGGATGGGAAATTTATGCAATGAAGTTGGAAACCCACAACACGCGCCGCGTGACACTCGCATTGGGCGATGCGTATCAGCCCAACATCGGGTCTGGAGCGCTCCCTGTCAACGAATCGCCAGCCAAGCGCATTTCACCGCATAGCGAGAGAGCTCGCACGATTCCAACGACAGGTTTGAACCTGACGTTGTCTGCCGAATCGATAACGGCAAAGCCCGGCGAATCGTTCTCGATCCCCGTTCGGGTGGAAAGCGGGCCATCGGCGGCTAATTTGGCATTCGCTTTGGAATTTAATGATGACATTCTGGAATGGAAGGGAATCAGCCGAGAAAGTTTTATCGAGAATGCATTGTTCGCAACCAATCCCGAAACGTTCCCCACATATTTGAATTCGTTGCGCACGAATTGGGTGAGGGTGGAAGGATTTACCGGAAACACGACAGCGATCGCGTTGCAGTTCGCATTGAAAGCGGGAGCGGAACGGGGCGAATATCCGATTCGCTTTACCGATGCGCAAGCATACGACCTGCAACTCCGCGTTATTCCCACAACGATACTGGATGGAAAAGTAATCGTAGATACCGGCGAAGTGGCGGTACCCAACTGGATGTTGCATTAACATAAACAAAGCATAGACAAGAACGGGGCGGGTTTGAAAGCCCGCCCCGTTTTGAGCAATGGAGTGCGAACGTCCCCGTCCGCGTATTTCTTTTATATCTTTTATTCGATCGACATATCAGGAAGAGCCACCGGTTTGCCGCCTTCTTTTTTACTCAGATCGGCGGCTTCCATGAACGCGTATTCTTCCACCAATTCCTCTGGCGCGATGGGCGCTTGTTTGGTTTGGAAGAATTTGACCAATTCGTCGATGAGCCCTTTGTAACTGAAATTATTTTCGGTAGCGGCATTGGCTTTAGTACCGAATATTTTAGCGCTCAATTCATATTGTCCCTTGCGCGTACCCCGCACGGTTCCGATGCGCCCATCATTCCAGACACCCACCACGAAGTCGGTGTCAGGTGTGGAGACCCTCGTGACCTGTTGGCAGCCGGGACCCATCACGCCGTAGAGAATCGAAACGCCGTGCACGCCATACCAAAACAGATCGGGATGATGCGGTTCGAGTTCACAGGGGGTGCAGGCGTCGCAGCCGAGAATTTCTCCGATTTTCTCGGGTGAAGCCGCTTCCTTCAGGCCGTACCACCAGCGCAGGCTAGAGCCGCCGAACCAAGGGACGCCCGCTTTTTGGGCCAGCCGGGCGATTTCCACAACGTCCCGATAGGTTCCCCCAATGGGTTTGTCGATAAAGAAAGGCAATCCGGCGGCAATGACGAGTTTGGCGGCTTCCAGGTGGGGACGTCCATCCACGTTTTCGATCAGCACTCCATCCACGTTCTTGCATAATTCCTCAATGGAATCGTAGATTTTGACGCCCCATTTTTCCTGAAGTTCCTTGGTGTAACCATCCACCCGTTCGATACTGGAAGGAATATCGGGACTGCCGCCCTTATAACCGGCGACCACCTTGGTTCCCGGGACGTGATCGGGATTGGAAGGATCGTTCAGCACTTTGGTAAAAGCCACGACATGCGATGTGTCGAGTCCGATCATGCCCAGGCGTACGACGCTTTTGTCCGTTTGGCAAAAACCTGCGGTGCAAACAACCAACGTGAATACCGAGAATGCAAAGAGAGATCGATTCATGATGCGTACTCCATTTCAGTTTTGAATAAATAAGATTACGATTTCAAATCTTCCAGAAGCATCTCCAGCATCTTCCGGTCGAGTTTGTGGCCTTTGAAATCCTCGTATTGAATATCCTCCCGGCCGCTATCGACCGGGCCAAAACTGCCACGCAGGTTCCACATAGCCCATCCCCATCCGGCTTCGCGCCAGAGAGAGAGCCAGTCTTTCATCCACGCCAATGCGACGCCGTGCGGAGTTTTGTTGTAGCATCCCCACTCGCCGACGTGCACGCCGGAACCTTGGGCTTCCAGTTCCTTGAACGGTTTGATGTACTTTTCGCGCAGGGTTTCTTTATCGATGGTTTCATTACCCAGTTGGAGAGGCCAGGTCGGTTCCGGCCAGTCCTGGCCGTTAACCCAGCTGGCTTTGTAATGGCTCATCCGCATGGGATCGTAACCGCGCGTACTTTGCCCGATCCCCAGATCGACAACCGACATCACCGGCTTGCGTCCCCATTCCAGCGCATCGATGATGAACAACCGGCTGGGATCGGCTTCGCGGACGGCTTTCACCGTGGCGCGAACCACGCGGGCGTAGGTTTCTTCCGCGATCTGGGGCGGTTCGTTGAGCATATCGAAACTGAGCCGCTCGTTGGGGATTCCCTTATACCGTTCGGCGAAGGTTTTCCACTGGAAGCAGAACTGCTTCAGCGCTTCTTCATCCTTCCACAGGTCGAGCTTTTCCTTGGGAGGATTCACGCAATACCCCGGGCCGCGATGCAGGTTCAGGTTGACGTGAATTTTGTACTGTTTTCCAAATTCAATGGCCTGATCGATGTGCTTCAGGATGGCTTCGTCCAATTTGGTGGGATCGTTTTCATCCGTCCAGCACCGGTAATCGGTGGGCAGGCGAACGAAATCGAATCCCCACTCGGCCATCCATTCAAAATCGCTTTCCAGGTAGGGGCTGTTGTGACGGAGGGTGAATTTTTCCATCAGGTTGAATCCCCGCCAGCGAGGCAGTTTGGCGGCGGAGAGGGTTGAGTCGGCGGAGATGGCATAGGGTGCCAAAGCCGCTCCGGCAGCCAATACGGGAACGGTTTTCAAAAAATCGCGTCGTTTCATGATTCGATTCCTTTTTCTGGGAAAAAGTATATTGAATTACTATAACGTATCGTAGGGAGGTTGGCTATTGGAGTTAATGGGGAGTTGATCTAGATAACGATGCCGGTCGGATCGGTAACAAACCACTTTTCATTCTTCGCGAATACCTTTATTTCGTGAAAATGTTGTTTTTAATCTTACCTATGTGCTATAATTTGAGATGATTCTATTCGATTCTTTCAAGGCATTTCTACGAGTTTTTCTCTCAGACTACTTTTGGAGCCTTGAAAGAATTTGCGGATACCTGAATTTCGAATATCTTTGGCTAGTACTGTGGGCAAGATTTTTTATTTGAAATGAACCACTGGCACAACGATTTTTCCTTTGTTGGTTATGTTTAATATCGAGTATACTGAAGATGTTGTAAATGATTTAATGAATCTTCGTGCTTTCCACCGCAAACAACTGCTGGATCGCATTGAAGAGCAATTGTCCCATCAACCAACACAAGGGACGCGAAACAAAAAGATTCTCACTGGTTTGATTACACCCTGGGAATACGAAGAACCGGTTTGGGAACTGCGCGTAGGAGAATATCGTGTCTTTTATGATGTCAATGAAAAAGAGAAACGAGTCATCATTCGAGCAATTCGCCGAAAACCATCCCATAAGACGACGGAGGAAATTCTATGAAAAGGATTGGGATTGAAGAATCGACTCTCGACGCCTGCGTTCGGGATGCACAACGCGAACGCATATTGATTACACGAAGCGGTATTCCCGTCGCATTGGTTGTTGGGATTGAAGGATTGGACGAAGAACAAGTTCAATTGGGCAGCAGCGAGGAATTTTGGAAGTTCATAACAGAACGCCGTGCGCAAAAAACAGTCGACCGCGCAGAATTGGAAAAAAAAATCGATCAACGAGATATCGCAGGATGGGCTCAAAGCGAAGCGTAGCCCACCAACACATTTCTTTTTGGTGAGATACATTCCATTTCGTTCCGTTTTGAGCCTTACCACTTATCACCGTGTTTCGAATAGTAAAATCGCCATAAAGGCTTCCTGGGGGATTTCGACGTTGCCGACGTTTTTCATTCCGTGTCAATCCGCTGTATCGCCGAGAGAAACTGTTCGGCAATCTGAACGGCTTCCTCAGCTTCTTCGGTAGTAACATGATGAGGGCTCCCATAATCTCCCACACTACGCAAATTAAACAACGAAGAATACGCTTTCCCCAAATCGGAACCGATCTTCCCCGTTTTGACTAATTCACGATGCACGGCCGCCTGGACTCCCGTATGTTTCGTAAAAAACTGACCCTGGGAGGCGAAATAGGCGGAAATAGCGTTAAAAAACAGAATAATACGCCCGGGAAACGGAAGCGTCGGGATCGTCTTCGACTGAGGATTTTGCTGTTTGCAACGCCCGTTTCGCTCTTTGCCATAAATCCTGGACTTCGGGATTCATAGGAAGATTCCTTCTTTTTTAACCGATCGAAAGAGATGATAGTCCTGCGCATCGAATCGTGTTGCCTCGATGGGAGTAATGTGAATGGGGCGGTCGGGGATTTCCAATTGCAATGGATAAAGAGCATCGACGATGGTTTGGATTTCTTTCAATGGCCGAATCGGTCCATCCAGGAGAACCATGATATCGATATCGCTGTCCGGTCTGGATTGTTATCTCGCTTCCGAGCCAAATAACACAACGCCTTTCAGGCGTTCGCCAAATGTGGCTGTCAAGCAGTGTTGAATTCGAGAGAAGAATTGGGGATTGTTCATTTTCTCGATATTCCGCCGGGTGGCTTCGGTGGGACTCGCAAGTTCGACCCACTCTACAGACTATTCATTTTAGACATTCTTTCTAAATATTCAAAATCGCCATGAAGGCTTCCTGGGGGATTTCGACGTTGCCGACGTTTTTCATGCGGCGTTTGCCTTCTTTTTGCTTCTCCAGCAATTTGCGTTTGCGGGTGATGTCGCCGCCGTAGCATTTGGCCAGCACGTTCTTGCGCATTGCCTTGACGGTTTCGCGGGCGATGATCTTGGCTCCCACCGATGCCTGAATGGCCACGTCGTACTGCTGCCGGGGAACCACCTGGCGCAGTTTCTCCGCAAGCATCTTCCCTTTACTGTAGGCCTTCTCGTGATGCACGATTACCGACAACGCGTCCACCGGTTGGCCGTTGAGCAGCATATCCAGTTTGACCAGTTTGTCGGGGCGGTATCCGATGAATTCATAATCGAACGAGGCGTACCCGCGCGAAATCGATTTCAGTTTATCGTAATAATCCAGGATCACTTCCGAGAGGGGAAACTCGTAGCGCAGCAGCACCCGGTCGATGCTCAAATATTCCATGCCCTTGTCGATCCCC
>CAZFOX010000040.1:0-2139 GCA_964520565.1 uncultured bacterium
TCCGTTCAGAAGTGGATTGCCCGGCAGATCAAACAGATTACTTATGCGCCGCTCAAACGGGAATCCTGAATGGATAACGAAATTTTGAAGATTTTTCTTGAAGAGGAAATAAGAGGATTCAAAATCCATTTCGGATCACGAATCGAAATGAGTGGCTCCGGCGAAGACTCAAGCGAATTGGGAGATAAATAATGGCCGATCCTATCTTCATCGGCATCGATCTGGGAACGACTGTATTGAAACTGTGTGCGATCGACAGCCGGACTGGCCGTATTCTCGCTCAAACGTCCCGGCGATTACGGATCGATACTTATCCGGAAGGCGGCCGAGAAATCAAACTCGCTGGATTGGATCGTGTTTTTCAGGCTTCGATTCGTTCACTGAAATCCTCTCTGGGTTCCGCCTGGAACCAGGTGGCAGGGATAGGGTTATCTTCCCAGGCGGGAAGTTCTATTCTGGCCGACCGGGAAACCGGTATTCCCCATACTCCCATGATTCTCTGGAATGATGGCCGGTCGTATCAATACTTGCGGCGTCTGTCGGAATTTATGCCCGATGTGGATATGTTCTGGAATCGATATTTATTAAGCGATTCGCCGCCCGCCGGGTTAGGCCGTCTATTGTGGTTCAAGGAAATCTATCGCGATCTTTTTCATCCAGGGACCATTCATATCGGTGCGGGGGAATATCTTTTCTTCCAGCTCGCTCGCGTCTGGCGGCAGGATGCCGGGAATGCGTTTCAAATCGGTTCGTATAATGCGATGGGGAAAAAACTCTTCACGACGTTTTTCGATCCGTTAAAAATTCCCCTCTCTTTTGTGGCTCCTCTCCGGGATGGGCATGAAACCGCGCCGCTTTCGCCGCAGGCCGCCCAGCGGTTCGATTTGCCGGAAGGGATTCCCGTCGCGGGTCCGTATTTCGATCAGGAAGCCAGTTTTCTTTCTGCATCCGGCGCCTGTAAACATCCCTTACAGGTTTCTCTGGGGACGGCCTGGGTGGGAAATTTTATTGTGCCCGAAAACTATGAGGGAATGTCATCCACCCAGATCGTGGTTCCGTCTCCTCTCGATGAGGGCCGTCTGGTCGTACAACCTCTCCTTACGGGGAATCCAGCCTGGGAATGGGGGTTGCGGCAATTTGTAGATCCCAGTCTCAGCCGGGCTCTTTCCCTTGCTAAGCCGATTTTTCAGAAATCCATTCTCCCTCCGCCGGGATTGGTTGCCATCCCCTGGATGTCTCAGATTAATCCATTCAACCCGGAGACACATGGCGGCGGTTTATTTGTGGGAATCGGAGACCAAACTGAAAGCGATGACCTGTTGCGAGCCCTGGCGGCGGGCATGGCGTTCGAATTGGCGCGCGTATTTCAGGTAGTGAAGGATATCCAGATCGTGGATGGCATCGTTCTGGGGGGAGGCGCCAGTCAGGGAATGCACTTCTGCCAACTGATCGCCGCTCTGTTTTCCCCGATCCCGGTTTATCGTCAGACCGATGTGGATTATTCAGCGGCTCGCGGCTCGTTGTTTGCCTTTCGCAATAGTCTCGCTCATTCCGATACGGAAACCGTACCCCTGACCGAAAAAAAGAGAATGGGGGATTTACTCGATCGATGGGAAGAATATAACGATGTCTTTCAATCGCTTTATAGTTCGTATTCGTTCTGTCAACCGTACCAGTTGAAGAGAAATTACCGGGTAAGGCCTATGTCTGAATTGACGAAGAAACGGCTGATTCGCATTCGGAACCATAAGGGGATCGATAGCGTTGGGAGTGGGAGTGTTTCATGATGCGGCGTCCGAAAGTAGGGTTGTTGCCTCTTTACCTGCAACTTTACGACGATACGTTTCCCCGGCTACGGCTCGAATTCGAACCGTTTCTGCAGACGGTTGCGCAGGGGTTTCAATCGGAAGGCGTCGAAGTATGCCGCGCTGAAATCGGATGCCGGATTTGCGACTTCGAGCGGGCCGTTCAAACGTTTGCCGCAGAGGATATCGATCTTCTGGTAACGCTTCACCTGGCCTATTCCCTGTCGCTCGAAGCGATTCCCGTTTTGAAGGGCGTTACGATTCCCATTCTCCTTCTCGATACCACAATGGATTTTGGATTCGATCAGAATGTCGATCCCGGCCGTATTATGTT
>CAZFOX010000040.1:2149-14114 GCA_964520565.1 uncultured bacterium
CATTCACGGCGTGCAGGATCTGGCGTGCATGCTGCGCCGGGAAAAAGTGCCCTATGATGTTGTCGCCGGTCACGTCTGTCAGTCGGATGTGCTGAAGCGGGCGGCCGGATATGCCAAAGCCGCTTATGCGGCACGATCCTTTACTCACTCGCACCTGTTGCGAATCGGCCAAGCGTTTGACGGCATGGGCGATTTTCGTGTCGAAGAATCGGCGCTCCAAAAGGCGTTTGGGATGACGGTCGACGAAATTTCCACCGACGTGTTGCGGGATTTTGTCCAGAACGTGACCGATCGGGAAATCGACGAGGAAATTCAACTGGATCGAGACCGTTTTGAAACGGATGTCCCGGATGACGTGCATCGCCAGTCGGTGCGGGTCGGCCTCGGTCTCCGGCGGCTTTTGGAATCGGGCGGATACAACGCCTTCAGCCAGAATTTTCTGGCGTTCGACAATCCGAATCCACCCGTCGATACCGTTCCGTTTCTGGAAGCCTCCAAGGCCATGTCGCGCGGAATCGGTTATGCGGGCGAAGGAGACGTTCTGACCGCCGCTTTGGTGGGGGCGCTCGCCCGGGGATTCGGCCGGACGACTTTTACAGAAGTTTTCTGTCCCGATTGGAAAAACAGCGCTTTGTTTCTCTCGCATATGGGCGAGATCAATCCCGAGGTGGCTGGGGAAAAACCCTTGCTCTGCGAAAAGGATTTTCCCTGGACGAAAGCGCAGAATCCCGCGATTGTGGCGTGTTCGCCCGCGCCCGGCCCGGCCGTTCTCGTCAATCTGGCGCCCGGCCCGGCCGATACGTTCCGCTTGATTCTGGCTCCCGTGGACGTACTGGAAGATACGCGGAATCCCGCCCTTCGGGCGACGGTGCGGGGATGGATTCGTCCCCGCATTCGATTGGAAGATTTTCTGGAGCGGTATTCCATGGCCGGAGGCACCCATCATAGCGCGCTTGTTTTGGGGGAGTGGATGGAAGCGATCGGCGCTTTTGCATCGTATGTGAGTGTGGAAAGGATTTTCCTGAATGATTGATTTGAACACCTTTCCTTTAAATGGATTGGATTATCTGGCGTTCGGTCTCTATTTTGTCATCCTTTGCTGGATCGGATTCTGGGTGGGACGTAAGGAAAAATCCGACTCGGAAGATTATTTTCTTGCCGGGCGCACGCTTCCGTGGTATGTGGTCGGCAGTTCCTTCATCGCTTCCAACATCAGTTCCGAACATTTCATCGGGATGGTCGGCAGCGCTTTTGTGTATGGGATCTGCGTCGCCATGTCCGAATGGCTGAATGTCGGATCGTTCACTTTGCTGATCTGGTTGTTCATCCCGTTTTTATTGTCCGCCAAAATATTCACCACGCCGGAATTTCTGGAAAAACGTTTTAATACCACGTTACGCCTTTTCTTCGCGGTTGTGACGGTGATTAGCAATGTGGTCGCATTTTTGGCCGCCGTTCTGTATGGCGGAGGATTGGCCCTGCATACCTTGTTTGGTTGGAATCTGTGGTTTTCGATAATTTTTCTGGGTATTGTGGCGGGCAGCTGGGCTATTTACGGAGGACTGAAATCCGTTGCGTGGACCGATTTTTTCACGGTGATTGTGATGATTGTGGGCGGTTTGATGGTCACTGTGCTGGGGCTTTATATGTTGTCCGGCGAAGCGCATTCGCTCGGCGATGGCTTTCGAGTCATGATCGAACGCAATCAGGCTCAGGAGGGTATCTGGAAAGATGCCGTCGCTCGCCACGCGCAGAGTATGGTGCACGGCGATCGATACAATCGCCTAGCCGTCATTCAGCCCGTGACGCACGAAGTCGTTCCCTGGCCATCGCTGATTTTCGGTATTTTTTCCCTCAGTATCTGGTACAACATTCTCAACCAATTCATGATCCAACGGGTTCTGGGCGCCAAGAATATGTATCATGCCCGCATGGGAATTGTGCTGGCGGGATACATGAAGATTCTCATGCCCGTCATCGTCGTGATGCCCGGTTTGATTCTCTTTGCCCGCTTTCCCGAAGTGATGAATCAACCCTGGGAAAGCGTTCGCCCGGAAGCCGACAAGGGCTACGTCACCTTGTTGCAGATGCTGATTCCCGCCGGTCTGCGCGGCCTGTTCCTTGCCGCTCTATTCGGTGCGATTCAATCCACGGTCAATTCCGTGCTCAACTCCACCGCCACCGTGTTCACTCTCGATATTTACAATCGGTTGTTTGCCCAAAGGGCCTCGGAGAAAGAACTGGTACGCATGGGAATGCTTTCATCTATCGTTATTCTGGTTCTTTCGATGGGGCTGGCCGGGTATATCAATACCTTCTCCGGCAGTTTGTTTGTCTACATTCAAACTCTTTATAATTTCTTCGCGCCGCCTTTCGCGGCCGTTTTTCTGTTGGGAATTCTATTTCGCCGTATCAACAGCTATGGCGGAACGGCCGCCATTCTGGCGGGATTTGCGTTGGGAATCTTCTTGAAAATCTACGTGCAGATGCCCGGCCATTGGGTCGTTCTGGAACCCTTCGCCAACCAGGCCATCGTCAACTTCGTATTCTGTCTGCTGTTGTGTGCGGGAGTCAGCTGGCTGACGCCGCCTCCCCGGCCCGAACAGGTCACCGATCAACTGACCTTCAACTGGAAACGCTTGAATATATTCAGCGAACTCGGCGACCGTTGGTATGTGAGCGTATGGCTTTGGTGGTTGCTTTTTGTTGGAATCATCTTGTCGCTGATGCTGGTTTTTTCCGGTTTGTATTTATAAGGAAAGGATTTTCACGCATGTGGAAGGAAACCACACTCCAGGAACGGAATCGGATCGTATTCCAGGAAGATTTGGATGCCTTTCTTCCCGATACGATCCTCGATTTCCACGTTCATGCGTTCAACCAAAATTCCATTCCCGCCGGTGAGACTTTTTCTTGTGCCGGACATCCTATCCGGGAATATACCCTCAAGGAATTGAAAACCGATCTAGACAACGTCTATCCAGGACGGAAAACGCAGGCGGTCTGTTTCGGTTTTCCCGAAGTCGAATACAACCGCGAGGAGAATAATCGATATCTCGAAGAGGGCTGCGATCGAGAGTCATTCTATCCGCTACGGCTTTTCGATCCGCTGACGGATACGCCGGAGAGCCTTCGGGATGATCTCAATAGGGGAAATTTTTTCGGTTTAAAACCCTATCCCGATTACGTACGCAAAAGCAACCTGAACGAGGTGGAAATCCACGAAATGCTTCCCGCCTGGGCGATGGAGATTGTCAACGACCGCGGCGCAATCGTGATGCTGCACATCCCCCGGGCGGCGCGATTGGCCGATCCCCTCAACCAGCGGCAGATTGTGGAACTCGCCGAGCGCTATCCTAACGCCCGGATTGTTCTGGCCCATATTGGGCGGGCGTATTACCTGCGGAACGTTCTCGGAAATCTCGATGCCTTGAAGGAATTTCCGAACCTGTTTTTCGATCTGGCGATGGTCAACCATTGGGAGGTGATGGAGCACCTGTTCCAAACGATTCCGATGGAACGGATTCTCTATGGCACCGATATTCCGCTGGCGCTGGCTCCCGGCAAGTCGGTCGAGATCAACGATCAATACACTTACGTAACGCCGGTTCCCTGGAAACTCTCGATATCGGACGACCATCGAAAAATCCGCTTTACCTCGTTTTTATATGAAGAATTGCGGGCAATTAAAAAGGCGGCGCAACGTTTGAATCTGGATCGGAATTTTGTGGAAGGGCTTTTCTATCGGAATGGCATGCGGCTGTTACAGAAACTCGAGCGGTGATGTCTTGTTTACTCTCGGGGCGATTGAGAAAGAGATTAAGAAGTTGTAGAGGAAGATACAATGAATGCACCGGTTTTACGCGTCGGCATTGTAGGGCATGGCTTTATGGGCAAGATGCACGCGCATGCCTACCGTTCCCTGAATTTTTATTACGATCCCGCTCCCGCCCGGATCGAATTGGCGGGCGTATCCACACAGAGATCCGCCAGCCTTCGGCATGCTATGGAGACGTGGGGATATCCGTATGGAACCACCGATTTCCGCGAACTCTGCGCGCGCCCCGATATCGATATCATCGATTGTTGTACACCGAATAATCTGCATAAAGACGTACTACTGTCCGCGCTGGAACACGGCAAGCATGTGTATATGGATAAACCCTTGTGCCGCACTCTCGACGAGGCGGATGCCATGAAGCGTTGTGCGGACGCCCATCCGGAATGTATCACTCAGATGACCTTTCAATACCGGTTTGCGCCCGCCATGCTGCGCGCCAAAGAGTTGATCGACTCCGGAGCGCTGGGACAGATTTACAGCGCCCGCGTTTGTTACCTCCACGCGGGTTATATCAGCCCCGACCGGCCTTTTTCCTGGCGGCTCGATCGCGAGATCAGCGGAGCGGGCGGCGCGTTGTTCGATCTGGGCGCGCACGTCGTCGATTTGTCGCGGCATTTATTGGGCGATTTCGACGAAGTGATGCACCTGGGCGAAACCATGATTCGGGAACGCCCGCTGGCTGACGATCCCCGGAAGATGGTTCCCGTGGAGGTCGACGATCTCTCGATCCTTCTCTTCCGGCTTCAAAATGGCGCAGTCGGTACGCTGGAATCGTCCCGTCTCGCTACCGGCGCTCAGGATGAAGTTCGGTTCGAGGCGCATGGAAGCCGGGGCGCGATCCGTTTCAACCTGATGCAGCCCAACTATCTCGAGTATTACGACGCCTCTCTTCCCGAGGGACTCTATGGAGGAGACCGGGGCTTTAAACTCATTGAATGCGTGGCGCGGTATCCCAAACCGGCGACCCTGCCGGGACCGAAAAACACGGTAGGCTGGGAGCGGTTCCACGTGCATAGCATTTATAATTTTGTGACGCACGTGCTGGAGAAGAAACCCGCATCGCCA
The DNA here is from genome assembly GCA_964520565.1 of uncultured bacterium. Taxonomy (GTDB): domain Bacteria; phylum Hinthialibacterota; class Hinthialibacteria; order Hinthialibacterales; family Hinthialibacteraceae; genus CAZFOX01. The sequence continues at coordinate 7,056 of CAZFOX010000040.1, forward strand.
AACATTGAAGACGGGTACCGTGTTCAATGCATTCTGGAGGCGGCGCTTCGTTCCAGCCAACGGAATGCTTGGATCAAGGTGCGCGATATTTCTCAGCCGTCATGACGGCAAATCGATCGATAATCCTTTTGAAAGATAAAACGAAAGTGAAATCATAGATTAAAGGAGACGAACTCATGAATTCCATTTCGAAACCCAAACGGCGTGCGTTCTTAAAAACCGGCGCCGCTTCGCTCACGGCATTGGCTTTCTCGGCGCAGAAAGCCTTCCCGGCGGATTCCGCACACCGGAAAGTGAAGATCGGAGTCGTCGGAGGGGGATTCGGTTGCAGCTTTCAATGGCACGAACATCCCGATTGCGTTGTGGCGGCGGTCAGCGATCTGCGTCCCGAGCGCCGGGAGCGCCTGGTGAAAACATACAATTGCCAGAAGGTCTACAATTCGCTGGAAGAACTGGTGAAAGACACAGAGATCGAGGCGGTCGCCGTTTTTACGGATGCCCCCTTGCACGTGCAGCACGTTGTCGAGTGTATGAAGAACGGCAAACACGCCATCAGCGCCGTTCCCGCCGCCTGGGCGACCATGGAACAGGCTGACTTGTTGTTCAATACCGTCAAAGAAACCGGTCTGACCTACATGATGGCCGAAACCAGCTATTACCAGCAGCACACCATTTCGGCCCGTAAATTTCATCAGGAAGGAAAATTCGGAGAAATCTTTTATTGCGAGTCCGAGTACCAGCACGACGGCCTCGAAGCGCTCTACTTTGAAAACGGTAAACGAACCTGGCGTTATGGACTCGCTCCCATGCACTATCCCACGCACTGCACCGCTCATCTTATCGGCGTGACCGGCGAACGTCTGACCCAAGTGGTCTGCCACGGCTGGGGAGACGATAGCCCCTTCCTGAAAGACAATGCGGATAACAATCCGTTCTGGAATGAAAGCGCCCTATTCAAATCGGAGAAGGGAACCGCCTTCCGCGTGAACGTCTGGTGGAAAGGTGCGCATCGCGGTTGCGAGCGGGCTCAGTGGATCGGGAACAAAATGAGTTTCTATTGCGCGCATCCCAATGGGGTGGGGCCGGTCATTATCCGCGAAGGCAATCAGACCGAGAAAGACGACGCCGGTTTCGTCCGCAATCTGCCTAATTATGAAGAGTACCAACAGGTGGAATGGTGGAAAACCGAACTGTTGCCCGAACCCTTGCGTCACGACAGCGGCCACGAAGGTTCACATACCTTCTTGACGCATGAATTCGTTTCCGCCCTGACGGAAGGGCGTCAACCCACGGTCGATATCTATGAAGCCTTGTCGTATACCGTTCCGGGTATCATCGCCCATCAATCCGCATTGGCGGGCGGCGAACTGAAAACCATTCCGATTTACAAGCGGGATGCGTAATCCGGCCGGGATCCCGGCCATTCGTTTTTGGGATGAATGAAATCGAGGTTGTCTATCATGAATACATTCCGGATTGTGGTCGTTCTCTTTGCAGCGTTCGCCCTTGTACCATTCGATTCCTCTGCCGCACAGGATGACGGAGGTGTAGCGGCGCTTTCTCAGGAAGTGGCGGGTAAGGGCTGGATCGCCTATTGCGCTCGTTCCGATAATGGCAGCTGGGATATCTTCCTGGCGCGCCCGGACGGTTCCAATCCTCGCAACCTGACGAATACCCCCGATTGGGAGGAAGCCGGGCCGCTCTTTTCGTGGGACGGAGGGCGCATGCTCTATCGACGGCTGGCCAAGGGAGAAGTCATCCATCACGATCAGTGGGGATTTATGGGCGAACTGGTGCTGGCGGATGCCAACGGGAAAAAACCGGAAGTCTTCGGGAAAGACCAGGAATACGCCTGGGCCTGCTGGTCGCCGGATGGCAAGCAGATTTCCTGCCTAACCCGCCGCGAGATTCAGATCGTGGATCTCGCCACCCGGCAGGTTGTCCGAACGTTGCCTCGCAAGGGAATCTATCAGCAACTCTTCTGGTCGCACGATGGAAAGTGGTTCACCGGAACCGCCAACGTAGGCGGAGCGCAGTGGTGCGTGGTTCGCATGAATGCCGAAACCGGCGATCTCAATCCCGTGCATCCGTTCCAGACCTGTACGCCGGATTGGTTCCCGGATTCGCAACGTATCATTTTCTCGTCCCGCCCTAAGCAGACAACCAACAATGGTTATGGCTGGACTCAACTCTATGTGGCCGATGGAGACGGGAATAATCTGAATTTGATCTTCGGCGAAGACGGAGCGCATGTGTATGGCGGCGCGCTTTCTCCCGACAATCAATATGTATTGTTTACTAAATGCCCCAACGATGGTGGCGGTTCGGAAGAATCTGGCGCGCCGATATTCCTGATGCGCATGACCGACGCTCCCATCATCCAGGGAGATACCCCGGAGATTCGCCAGATGTATCCCAAGACCAACAATGGGCCCGTTCTGGATTTGAAGCGGGCGGGTTGGGAACCGTGTTGGACGTACGCCGAAATAGGAGAACAGCCATGATTTTGTTCTTTCGCCGGGAAAAATTGTATTTTGTATTGTGCTTCGTATCGCTGGCTTTCCTGCTCTCCTGCGCCGGGAAAAAGGACGACGGTTCCGATCCCAATGTCACAACGAAGGGCAGTTTTGAAGTGACGGCCAAATTGGTGGAGATCAAGGGAGAGATGCCCGATATCCCGCTTTACGATTACGCCTTTGTTTTCAAATATCAGATTATCAAAGTCCATCGCGGCGAGATCGAAGGGGATACGATCTACATCGGGCATTACAATCCCCTCAAGCCGCGCGACAGCGTCGCCGACGTTCGCTCCGGCGAGATCGGCGGCAATGTCAAGAAATTTCAGGTGGGGGACGTTCACCGAATGGCGTTGGAATCTCCCATCGAAGATTTCTTTATGGGCGGCATCGTCAATCGCTATTTCGAGGATTATTCCGGGCCGATTTACTGGGCGGTCTGGGCCAATACCGTTACCGAATAACCGGTGTGCCATCGAATAACACCGTGGAAAGAAAGTAACGGATTTGTAAGGTAACCCAACCATGGTATTCACTTCGCATATCTTTATCTTCTATTTTCTGCCTATCACTCTTCTGATTTATTACCTGCTTCCCGTACAACGGAACCTGTTTCTGCTCCTGATGAGCTATGTGTTTTATGGATGGTGGAATCCTTGGTTTGTTTTTTTGATGTTTATCGCCACCGTCATTAATTACATCGGCGGCCATATCATCGCCCAAACGCCCGTCGGGGAAAATAAACGATATTGGGCTCTTTTTATCACGGTGGCGCTCAGCCTCAGCCTGTTGGGTTTCTTCAAATATTTCATGTTCTTTCAGCGGAACCTGAATTTCGCCCTCGAATTTTTCGGCTCGTCGGCGCTTCCCATTTACGAAGTACTGCTTCCGATCGGCATTTCGTTCTTTATTTTCCAGAGCATCAGTTACACCGTGGATGTCTATCGGGGGGATGCGCCACCGGTGCGATCTTTCCATGATTTCGCCTGTTTTGTCGCTCTCTTCCCTCAGCTCATTGCCGGGCCGATTGTTCGTTATAACACCATCGCCGATCAACTGGTGTATCGCGAGCACAATATCGACAAGTTCAGTTCCGGTGTGGCGCTTTTTATTCTGGGTTTCGCCAAAAAACTGTTTCTGGCCAATTGGATCGGCAAGGCGGCAGACGCCGTATTCAACGCGGAGGCGCCAGGAACCCTCGACGCCTGGTTCGGTGTGGTGGCCTATGCGTTTCAGATCTATTTCGATTTTTCCGCCTATTCCGATATGGCAGTCGGGCTGGGGCGCATGTTTGGTTTTGAATTTCTCCGCAATTTCAATGCTCCCTATCACGCCGACAGCATCACCGATTTCTGGCGGAGATGGCACATCTCGCTCTCCACATTCCTGCGCGACTATCTGTATATCCCTTTGGGCGGCAACCGCTTCACACCCGCTCGCACCTACATCAACCTGACCATCGTCATGCTGCTGGGCGGTTTGTGGCATGGAGCCAGCTGGGTTTTTGTGATCTGGGGCGCCTATCACGGCCTGCTGTTGGCGTTCGAACGGTGGCGCGGCAAGAAAAGCGTGTACGAGAAACTGCCTCATTCCGTTCGGGTGGGTATCACCTTTGTCCTGGTACTGTTTTCCTGGGTACTTTTCCGCTGCCCCACTCTCGATGGCGCGGTACGCTATTTCCAGGCCATGTTCGGCCTGGCAGCAGCCGAGGGTGGCAGCGTTCTCTTGGGCGCCGAACTGTATACCCAGGGTAATTTTTTGTTGATGGTTCTCTGTTCGATTCTGGCATTTCAAAAGGTACAGGCGTTCGATTGGGTGAATCGACTGACTCCGGCTCGTACTCTGTTTCTGTTTCTCCTTTTCTGGTTTTCGGTCATGACCATGTTCGCGCAATCGTTTAATCCGTTTCTGTACTTTCAATTCTAGGAGCAAACATCGTGACGGCTTCCTATCCAACCAAAATTCTTATGATCCTTTCGTTCCTGCTCAGTATCTATCTGGTGGGAATCGTTCAGGCGTTTATCGAAATCGCGCAGGGGGAACGGCCTCAATGCCTGGATCTGTTCGTTCGTCAACCGACCCAGAAGAATCTGCGCGCTTACGAATCGGAAATGGAAAAAACCAGTTGGTTCTCGAAACAACTGCAGCCCTGGATGCGGTTGTTTCAATTCATTGTGTTGAAAGAAGCCGGGGACAAGGCGCTGCTCGGCAAGGAGGGCTGGTTCTTCTATCGTCCCGGCTATCGCTATCTTGTGGAACCGCTTTCGAATAAGCCGAACAATCCTCATAGAGAAATTCTCGATGCGGTCGTTCATTTCCGCGATCAACTCCAACAGCGGGGTATTCAACTGCTGGTGATGCCCGCTCCCGGGAAGGAAAGCGTTTATCCGGATCGATTGACTTCGTCGGCGAAACCAGGCGACCGGGATGTCTATCGCCATACGAGGGAAACGATGTCGGCGCTGCGCGCCGCCGGGATTGAAACGATCGACCTCTTCGAAGCGTTTCAAAACGCGCGCCTTCAACAGGATGCCGCATTCTCGACCGATTTATACCTGGCGCAGGATACGCATTGGTCGCCCGAAGGAATCCGGGTGGCGGCCCGGGCGTTGGCTGCCAAAATCGCGGAAATGAACGTGGTGGAAAAAGGATCGGTGGATTACCGCTTCGAACCGGTTCCGTTGCAGCGGCACGGCGATGTGGTGCGCATGATGGATATTCCCCTGACCGCAAAATTGTTATCCCCCCAGAATATCACATGCAATCGGATCGTTCATAGCGATTCCGGCGAGCCGTATCGAGACGATCCGGCCTCGCCGATACTCATTATCGGCGATAGTTTTCTGCGCATCTTTGAGCGCGACGAACCCCAATCGGCGGGATTGATTTCGCATCTGGCTTACGAACTCAAGCAGCCGCTCGCCTCCATTGTCAGCGACGGCGGCGCATCGACGTTAGTCCGCCAGGAACTGGCTCGCAGACCGGAACTGCTGCAGAACAAAAAAATGCTCGTCTGGGAATTCGTCGACCGCGATATCTGTTTTGGTACCGAGGGGTGGCAAAAGGTTACCCTCCGCTAGAGTTGTCCCCATCCGGGCAGTTCTTCCGGTTTCGCGTTGGATGCCGTCTCTTGGATTACACTTCCTCGGGGATCGCGAACGGTTCCCGATAGGTGCGTTTTAAGTATCGGTTGGCGTCGTCGTCATTGATAAAACGTTCCGCGTTGGGATCGAAGATCAACTTCCTGCAGCCGATCCGGTACGAGATGTTGCCCATGTGGAAGAGGATGGCGCTCTTGTGCCCCTCTTCGATATCGGCAACGGGCTTTTCGCGGCTGCGGATGCACTCGATGAAGTTCGCCTTGTGTTCGTTTTCGGGAAAGCGCCCGTATTCCTGCGCGGCCACCTTGCCGTCTCCGGTGAAGACCTGCCAGCCTCCGCCGTGCCTACCCATCAGCATCAGCCCCTCCGTTCCATACAGTTCGATCCGGGTGGAGTTCTGCGGCCAATAGGGGAAGAGGTCGCTGTTACGGATTTCCATCGAAGTTTTGGCCATGTAGGGAGTCCATTGCGTGTTATCGTAAGTGACGATCATATCGTCGAAGTCGAAGACGGCCGATTGGGTGTCGGGGACTTCGCTATCGTCCTGGTAGGCGAGGTTCCCGCCCTGGCAGTAGACCGATTTCGCATAGTCCTTGCCGATCAGCAGACGCGCCAGGTCGATCTGGTGGATGCTGTCGTTGCCCATGTCGCCGCCGCAGTAATCCCAATAATACAACCATCCCCCGCGGGGAATGCTTTCCCGGTACTCGCGCTGAGCCGCCGCGCCCAGCCACAAGTTCCAGTTCATTTCCGGAGGCGGTTCGCCGACCGCGCTTTGTTTATAGGGAGAGCCCGATTTTAAGTTGAAAATCTTGCAGAGATGAATGCGCCCCAGTTTTCCCGAGCGGATATACTCGACGGCCTTGTGCACGTACGCTCCGCTGCGGGTTTGCGTTCCCACCTGGACGACGCGCTGGTACTTGCGCGCCGCTTCGATCATCTTGCGGCCTTCCCAGATGTTGTGCGAGCAGGGCTTCTCGACGTAGACATCCTTGCCAGCCTGGCAGGCCTGTATGGTGGGGATGGCGTGCCAGTGATCCGGCGTCGCCACCACCACGGCGTCGATGGATTGGTTATCGATGATGCGCCGGTAATCGTCGGTGAGTGCGATGTCGGGATTGTGTTCGTCCTTGAACATTTCGAATAATTGTTTGGGGCGGCGTAAATCCGGATCGCAAAGGGCCGCGAACCGGACGTCTTCCCGCTGCGCGAATCCCCTCGCCAACGCTTGCCCGCGTCCCCCGAGGCCGATCGCTCCCAGAATCACCTTCTCGTTGGCCGATACCGCCCGCCTGCCTTGGGCAAGTACCAGCGCTCCCGACCAGAGTCCCACAGCCTGCTTGCTCGTATTCGAAAAGAATTCCCGCCGATTCTGGTTGTTCATAATCCACTATCTCCCGTTCCAAGAATGCACCGTGCATCGCACCATTATGCCAGAAAAC
>CAZFOX010000041.1:0-7939 GCA_964520565.1 uncultured bacterium
CAGAAAACCGGGACGAATTGCTTACGCTCCGTTCCCGCGCCTACGATCTGGTGATGAACGGCGAAGAACTCGGCGGAGGGAGCATCCGTATCCACGATCCCGCCGTGCAACGGAAAATTTTCCGGGCATTGGGACTGACACAAAACGATATCGAGGAGAAATTCGGTTTTTTCCTGAACGCGCTCGATTATGGCGCGCCTCCTCACGGAGGAATCGCACTGGGCATGGATCGTGTCACCGCCATGATTCTCGGGACGCCATCGATCCGCGATGTCATCGCCTTCCCCAAGAACCGGAGCGCATTTTGCCCATTATCCAAAGCGCCGTCGTTCGTTGCCCGTTCCCAACTGGCCGAACTGGGCTTGTTGAACCTGGGAGGAGAAAAAGCGCTGCCGGGAACAGAACAGGAAGGCGATCCATTGGACGCTTTAGCCTGGGTATCCCGTATCGGGCTGACGGAAACCGAGCGCCCGGCCATCGCGGCCGCCCTGAAAAAAGCAGAAATGTTAGCGGAAGAAATCGATCGGAACGCGGGGGATGAGGAACCGCTCTTTACCGTCTTGGAAGATATACAATACAACGGACGGCCTGGCGACGAGGCTCGAATATGCCCTCTCGCCACAAACGGCGAGTTGTTGAAGAACGCTCCCGCTATCAAGGGGGATTATTTCAAAGTTGCTAACATTCTGGAATAAGTCACAGGCTTGATCCCGCCGAGAACCGGCGAAGGAAAGAACCATGCAGGAAAAACTTTTTTCATACATCGATCCATCGCCTGCCCAGCCTGGCGATGGTCCCCTGAAAAATTGTCCGCTTGCGATCCAGCCCAACATGTCGGTTCGCGGGTGGCCCTGCCAGGCGGGATCGCTTGCCCTGGAAAACTATGTAGCTCTCGAGGATGCCACTGCGATCGAACGTCTACGGGCGGCTGGAGCCATTTTGATTGGAGGCACGCATATGGCCGAATTGGGATTCGGGCTGGACGGTGACACAGCGGCGCAGGCGATTTCCTCTAAACAGTGCGGCGTATCGCTGATGTCCGATACATTGGGAGAAGCGCGGCATGTGGCCTGCCAGGCCGAATGCTACGGCTTCAAACCAAGTTATGGAATCATTTCCCGGTTTGGGTTGATCGGATTGATTCCCTCTATGGAGTGTTATGGCGTGATTGCGAAAACGTCCCGGGAGATTGTAGAAATCGTATCTGTCCTGGCAGTGTCAGATGAGCGCGATCCCTCGATGATACAAGATCGAGTTTGCACGGGCATCAATATTGATAGCCGAGTGGATATGGTAAAATCCATCGGTGTGATTCGAGAATCCAAAAACATGCTGCAATCGGAAGGATTAAAAGCCTTTCAGGCCGCCCTGTCCCGGCTTGAAAAAACGGGTGTACGCATTCAAGAAATCAGTCTGCCCAGTTACGAACTTTTCCGAACCGTTCATCATGTAATCGGCTCGGTAGAAGCCTCCTCCAGTGCCGGAAAATACGACAGCGTTCGATATGGCCATCGAACGGCCAATGCAGAAAACTGGAACGAGATGTATTGCAAATCACGCGCGGAATCGTTCGGCATGTTGGTGAAAAGTTATTTGTTCCAGGGAGCGTATTTTCAATTCAGGAATTATCCCGCCTTTGAAAAAGCCTGTCGAATCCGCCGGCGGCTCGTTCAAGAGATGGCGGCTTTGTTCGAAAGCGTGGATTTCATCGCTTGCCCAACCCGGTGTTTGCCGACCAATAGCAAGAACGCCGATACGGTCGATGAGGTTTACGACCGGTTTGCTTTAACGCTTCCGGCCAACGTAACGGGGCAACCTTCGATTCAGATACCCGGTTATGCCATCGCCGATGGTCTGGATTTCGGGTTGCAACTCATGGCGGCGCACAGGGACGATGCGCGGATACTCTCGTTTGCCGTCCAGCTGGCACAGTCAAGATAAACAAAAGTGGTTCCTGGTATGCCGTGTTTGTGAAAATAGTAACAACAATAAAAGATTTCGTTTTACTAGCAAGAAATTGAAAACACGTAGTACGGGGATCTCGCCTGCTTGTTCGACATGCACGCCCCTGTTCTAATCAAACAACCAAGTATGGCGCGGAAGAGGAGTGAGACAAAGTAGAACATGAACTACGAAGCGGTCATTGGTTTAGAAATTCACGTTCAACTCAACAGCGCGACTAAGTTGTTTTGCGATTGCCCCAATCGGCCAGGCGACCGTCCCAATCAGAATGTCTGCCCTACGTGCCTCTGGCTTCCCGGCGCGTTCGCCCGTGTCAGTCAAACTGCCGTTACCAAAGCCGTCCTGGCTTGTATGGCTCTCAATGCTGAAATACAACCGGTAAGTGTCTTCGATCAAAAAGTCTATTACTATCCCGATCTGCCTAAGGGTTTTCAACTCTCCCAATTTCATAAACCCATCGCCCGGAATGGATGGCTTGAAATTACCGGCGAAGACGGGAATCCCAGAAAATTGAGAATCCATGAAATCCATATGGAAGAAGACGTCGCCAAACTGGTACATGAAACCGAAGGTTCGAAACGGATCAGTTTAGTCGATTTTAACAGGGCGGGCGCTCCCTTGATCGAAATCGTTACCGAACCGGATATGCGCAGCCCACACGACGCCATGGAATTTATCCGTCTCCTGCGAACGCAAATCCGTTACGTGGACAGCGCAGAATGCAGCATGGAACGGGGAACTATGCGGGTAGACGCCAATATCTCCATCCGGCCGGAAGGAAGTAACGAGTTGAATACCAAGGTGGAAGTGAAGAATATGAACTCCATCCGGCATGTGGGAGATGCTATCGCTCACGAGATTAAACGCCAAATCGAATGCATCACGACCGGCGAAGCCATCATCCTGCACACTCGCCTTTGGGATCCTGATAAGGGAATCACCACTCCCATGCGGGCAAAGTTCGCCGGTCCATGTGTCCCCGATCCTTCGGTTCCTCCCATTGTGCTGACAAAGATCGAATTGGATCAAATTCGTTCCCGATTGCCCATTATGCCCGCGCAACGGCGCGAACAGTTCATGCAGCGCTACCAGCTCACTCCCGAGGAAGCCACTCTAATGAGCGCGGAGAGGGAGACGGCGGAGTATTTCGAAACACTCGTAAGCGAGTGCCAGTCGCCACGCACCGCCGTTCATTGGATTTCCGGGCAACTCCTGCCCGCTCTCAAGGAACGCAATCAAACCGCATCCGAAACGACTGTGACTCCTAACCGGCTTGGCCGCGTGCTTCGGATGTTGGAATCCAACGAGATCAACGCCAATGCCGCCCGGGAGGTTTTCCTGCTGCTTTTCGATAGCGAGGCTTCTCCCGAAGAGATCGTGGCTCAGCGCGGTTTTAAGCAAATCACAGATTCTTCAGAATTAGAAATCCTTGTTGACCGGTTGTTGAAGGAGAATCCCAGCGCAGTAGACGATTATAAGCAGGGAAAAGAAAAAGCAATCGGTTTTCTAGTAGGGCAGGCCATGCGAGCATCGCAGAGTAAGGCAAATCCGAAAATCCTGCGGGAGATAATTATCCAAAAATTATCCCAAGAAAATAAATAAAGACAGCCAAGAAAACCGAGATTATCTTTATAAGAATCCTTTAACCGGAGGAATGACTTTTCAAGACGGACGGCCCTAGTGTGGCGCCGGCAAGAAATCCCATTAGATGTAATGCATGTCGTCGTTTCATGGGCATACTCCTATAATTTCTTTAATTCTTTGACCGTTGCAAAGCGCTTTACATCCAACAGGCTTCCATCTTCCATCTCGATACGAATCAAGGTAATTGCGTCGGGTCCCGCATATTGAGCGACATAATCGGGAATGAATAGCCACGATTCAAAAGCGGCCAGGTCATTGGTGGATGGAATAATATAACTAGTTACTCTCAATTGGTTGTCTTTTCCCACATAGACGCCCAGATCTTTCGTCGAAGCGGTAATCGGCGATTCGTCTGGTTTCAGAAAGTAAAGAGATGAGAAAATCTTACGTCCGTTTCCCTGTTCGCATGTGAAGACGTTCACGAAGTTGAAACCGGGGACGCCCGCGTTTGTAACATCTTGTACGCGTGAAGCGGAGACCAGATGAACGAGAGGATGATCCGGCGAGGGAGGATCGAGACACACAACGCCCCAACCGTAGCTGGTATCGTGGCCGGGAAGACCAAAATCTTTTACGCGTGCGTAGAGTTGTTCTTTGACGAGTTCTGCTTTGGGAAATTGTTGCCATAGAAGAGCCGCGCACCCCGTAATGAAGGGAGCCGCGCAAGACGTACCGAAAAACGGTTTTTGCATGCTGGATGTGTACAATCCGGAATAACCGGTAATATCGGGTTTCAGACGGACATTGGAAGCCGGTCCCGTTCCACTATAGGCATGAACGTTACCGTCCACGCTTCCCGCCGCGCAGGTGATGACGCCGGGATGATCGGCCGGTTTGGTCATGGTCATTTGGCGGGAATTGTATTGAAGGCGTTTAAAGATATTCGGTTGCGGGCTTCCCATATCATATGCTTCGACGATCAGGCGCATGTTTAATTCGCGATTGACGTCCACCTTCGTCGCTCGAATCATGAGTATGTACAAACCAGTGCTGGGAGCGCCTTCTTGTGGAAACGAAATGCGTTCCATCGGTGCGTAGGGTGTATCGCTTTCGGCCGACTGCGTGTTCAGACTCTGCCCGACCTGAATGGTTTGTCCCGTAGAGGCATCCAAATAAAACAAGTACAGATCGAGATCCTGATCGGAATTGGGATGCGCGGGATCGGATCCGTAATCATCCCAGGTCAGGGTTGCCGACATTTGATCCCCTTTATTCAAGGTGATTGCGTTTCCTTCATCATCCGGCGAAAAATCATGCCAGAAATCCCTGTCCGCATCGCTAAAGGCGCCAATGTAACAGGATGCGCCATTGTTTCCGGCCGAATTCACATAAACAATGCCAGCATTCACAGCGCGATCCAGATAAGTATTGGGAGTGCCCAGTCCATCCAATGCACCATAGGTCGTATTCATTGAACTGTTAATGATATGCACGCCGTCTTGAATCGCCATATCGATCGCTTGATCCCATGCAAAAGACATCAAAGCGGTGGGATACAGAAAGATTTCCGCTTCGGGTGCGATTTCGTGTATAACCTCCGCAACGGCCGAACCGTGAATTCCCGTTCCATAGGGGTACTTTTTAGCAAGATTATCCGGGAGAGGATTTCGAAGATGTACGAGGTCCCTAGGGAGGATTCCAGCGTTCCATAATGCCTCGAGATTGATGAATCCACCATCAATAACACCGATTTTTACTCCTTTTCCTTTTCCCCATCTCTCCCAGGAGCGGTATACGCCGGCTTTCTCCAAGGGAACTGGATTGCTTTGTTTGAGTAGAACCGGCGCAGGATTGGGAGTGAGTTGCAAAGTCGTCATTTCCGGCTGTTCGACACCGAGAATTCCTGTGACGTTATTACAAAGGATTAGATTCTGACCCGGTATCGTACCAATGAGACTGGCGCCGTCTTCACTTTTATGAGCGAGTTTGAATTGCAGTTCGGCTGATTCTTCCAGATTGATTTTTTTCGGATCGTAAAATATGCGGCAGGTGATTACATAATCCGGAGATAATGCAACCCTCCGCATGGTCATGTTCCCGTTGCGCCATCCGGGTTCGTAGACCATGTCCATCAATTCTTCGGCAATCTTGCCGAAACGATCGGAACCTTTTTGAGTGTTGACCTTCGTTATTTCTTCCGCGGTATGTGTGGAATCCTCTTGGGAATAAATACAAGAGGGAAATAAAAGGGCCGCTATTATCAAGACATTTTGTACTTTTATCATGGGTTACCTCATTCCTTTTTTTCCGGCACGTAATTTGGAGTCGGTTCCGTTAGTATCCTTCCCACCACGGAATCTTGGTATCTGTGGGAGGCGGTCCTTGTAGAGCGCCGTTTACTGCATCGTCGGCGTACAGAAGACCCCAACCCGTATTGCTATCCACACCGGGATCGTTGATATCGGTGGCGGTCAGATGGGCCCATTGCCGTATTTGCTCAGAGGACAGCGAGGGATTCGCCTGACGCATGAGTGCCATTACCCCAGCCGCATGTGGCGCCGCGCAGGATGTGCCCAGGAAGTTAGGCATTTCGTCGGCGTCGTATGCATAATCGCCGCCCGAACCAAGGAAGAACGTGCTGTTAACGCCGTCCACACTGGTTATATCGGGCTTGAATATTTGGGTTCCTTCGGCCAGTTTTTGACCAACCGGCGAAAACAGAATGGGTACAAAGCCGCCGTGACTCGAATAATACGTCACGTCAATCTCTTTCACGCTGCCCAAAAAGGCACCGTCTGAATCTACTTCACGGTAATTGGATGCAGCACAGGTTAGCGCGTAAGGTGAACGTTGATGTCCGATCTGCATGAAATAGTCGGCGCTAATGACGTCCCCCTGGATGCTCAACGTGAGCCGTGGATTGTGGACGAAAATGATTTTGAAATTAGCCGCAGGGCCTTTTCGAAGGTTGAGAGCCAGGTAAAAGGTTTTGGGCTCCGTACCGCTGTTGACTAAATTGGAAATTTGTTCGACGGGATCGCCCATCGGAGCTTCTGGAGTTCCCTGGCTGTTGACGCCCGCATCCAGAATCGTATCGTTTCGTAGATCGGGCTCGTCCAGCAAATACATATCGTAATCGGTGCTCGCTCCGGGACCGAGCGTTCCGCTGAAGGGATTTTCCCAATAAAGAATAATTTTAGCGCTGGCGCCGGGCGTTAGTGTCAAATCCAAGTATGGATCCGGTTGAGGCACTCTCAGAATAATATCCCAGTTATGGAGATCGTTTTTCTGAGGGATTTCCAACTGTACGTTCCCGATTTTTGTAAGCGATTGCACCGGCAACGGATCGGGATCTTTCGCATCGGGAGAAACGTCCAGATAAGCGGACTCGATAGAGGCGTCGCCGCTGTTTCCCGCCGCCGTAACGTATACCACGTCGTATTCTTTAACTACCTTTTCCACGGATTGAGAGATTTCATCGTCCTGATAGATGGGTTGGCCGGCGAAAAATTGGTCGTCCACGATCACTTTGCATCCCGCTTTGGCCAAATCGATGATTCCTTGAGCCATGTCCGGAATGGTCGTTCCATGGTGATAGGAGATGTCGACACCGGGAGCCACATCGCAGACGACTTCTGCCAAGGCTCGCGCTTCATCGTCGTAGGCCAGATCGCTGACGTCAACGGGTTTCCCGCTCGGATCGCGAGGGGAATAGGGCATCAAAAAAGGATCGGGTTCTTTTAATATCTCAACAACAGGGGGAAGATCACCCGTCAACTGCAAGTCGCTGCCTGTTAACTCGGGAATTCCATTGCCGTCCGAATCGGGTAAATCGACCAGTTTGTATTTAGGATGTGCCGCCGTACCTTCATTGATTGCGGTTGGATTCGTTTTGTTAAAGTATCCGAAGGAATTGGAAATAATGCCAACTTTAATTCCCGATCCATCCAGACCTTTTGTGTTTTTAACGACATCCGCCCGTAAGGAAGGTCCTCCCTCCCCTTGAAATGCCATACTGACAGGCAATTGATAGGGGAAGATTGTGGAAACAATATCCAAAGAGGCCAGATTGAATAAATTGGATGCTGAAATAGAGCCATAAACCAAACCACCGAAGTGCGAACGTATTTGCAATCCTGCCTGCATGAGTTGTTCGAGAGCAGAGGAACCATTTGTATTCAGACGAGCGTATACCAATATCCGATTGTCGTGAGTATAGAGAGCGTCCGTACTTTGCGGTGCAATGCCCACGCCGCCAATTAAAGCGCGTAAACGATGGTCCAGTTTGTATTCCGGCGATGTTTTTGACGACGCAACGCTCGTAAAAAATACAAAGAATATCAGGATCAAACCACCAGGAATGGGGAAAAATAGTTTGTATTTCATTGAGGGC
>CAZFOX010000041.1:7949-14100 GCA_964520565.1 uncultured bacterium
GAAATAAATTATGTGGTGGCAGAAATTACATTTATCCCAAAAATTTTCAATTTTTAGGCTCATTTACTCGATCGATAGATACGATGTGTTTTTTAGAAACGACGGTCAGTTGGGGTGGATTCAATTCCATGCTGGCGATTTTATTCACGTATAACGATAACCAAAGATCGTTCTCTGCGTCGATCGTTCCCTCGAAATTCTGCGAGAGATTGGTTTTCAAAGATACGTTGGTCCCAACGGGTGGTACATCCGGCATTTTTGCCGGTAGGGGAGAAATGGGAATCGATGTATATTGTCCTGCCTTAACATTGTTGGCAGAACTCATCGATACTGTTGTTTGTGAAGGGGAAATGCTCGAACCCGATTGGGATATGCCGCTACCTTCTGTTAATGTCATTCGAAGAATAGCACTAAGCGGAACCGTTGTGGGTTGCTGTGCGCCTTCCGGCGTCATTACGATTGCGCCTTGAAAGTTCGCCGCTTGCCAAGTGCCTTTCGCTGTTTGGCCGTTGCTCAAAACGACGGTTATGGAAATAGGGGATTTTATGGGACTTTTTAAATCAACCTCCGCAGCAGGTTTTGTTTGCGAGGGTTGCATTTGTTTGACCAGAGCCGGTTGTATGTAATTGTATATTCTTACGCCGGTTTCCGATGACTGAATAACAAGAATCATTTGCGTTTGAGGATCGGTCGTTGCATATCCTTCTATCGTGCTGTTATTGTGCAAAACGAGCGTCATGAGGGATTGGGCGGCGGGCACTTGAGATTCATTGGCTTGAGGTGGAGAGGCTTGCGTCTGCGAGGGCTGCGCGGGAACCGAAGGAGCGGCAGAACCGGTCAGTACTATGCGCAGAACCGAATCGGCGGGAATCGCTGTCGCCTGAGATGATCCTTCTAAAACGATGGAAATCTGGCCCGGACTTGAAACCGGTTGCCACATACCTTTTAAGGTTTGCCCGTCGGACAACGTCAAGATGGAAGCAATCGGTGGATTTAATTGTCCCGTGATGGGCTGTACTTCGCTGGATTCGGCGGAAATAGGTTCTGTTTTTTCAACCAAAGGGGCTTTAATCGAATCGACGGTTAATAGCCCATCCGAACCTTTATACATCAGAACGATCGCTTGATTGTTCACGTCTAAAATATAATGACCCGTTAATGTGGATCCGTCTTTCAGGATTACGCGCGCCAATTGGGGGTGAATTTGCTGATTGGATGGTGCGACAGTTTGAGCGCCAGACGCCACAGCGATTGAAGACGTTTGTGCTTGATTGGGATTTTCTTGCGTCGTTTTTTGGGGAGATTCCTGTTCTTCTTGTGTCGTTCTTGACGGGGAACCCATCAAGGTCATTCTCGAGAGCGCCGCCATGGGATATGCAACCGATTTTTCGCCGCCTTTCGGAACGACAACGATATAATCGTTCGAACCGGATTGCATAACACCCTCCGCCAATTCACCCGTCAGAGAAAACAATTTTGCTTGGATGGGTGTATTAAGCGTATGGTAGACGGAAGTGGCTTTAGGATTTTCGGGTTGGATCGCTTCAAATTGTTTCACGAGGGCTTCCGAGAGGTAATCAATTACAGAGAGCCCTTCTTGATTGGTATACCCCACTACAATCATTCGGTTGCCCGGAATATGAAGGATTACGCCCGTTAGAACGGAGCCGTCCTGTAACGTTATTTTGGCGTATTGAGTCGCTCCCTGAATGGGGGCGTCGACCGCCAGGCTGGAAGAAAGCGTTATGTGATGATGTTGATCGTTTATGGGGCTGTCCGGGGACTTTTGAGCCAGGTCATGAGTGTTTGGCTGGCAAAAAGCGTGTGGAGAATACAAAGACAGCAAACAAAAAAATGTTCCGAGAAAAATCAAATATCGATTTTGTTGTAAATAAGATGGTTTCATGTTCCACCCCTTATATTTGTGGGTGATCGGCGGCGGCGCTTGAAGAGACATCAGCGCCGCCGCATTGTTTCTTTATTCTTTTTCGATTGTCTTCATTTCGTTCGTTGAATCCCTATTGCGGTGATCGATTATCGTCCAACAATCCCACCCATGGGCATGCTGAACAGACCGGATTGACCCAAGGAACCGAACGGAGTCGACACGGTGACAGGGCCAATACTCGACTGACCCAGGGAACCGAATGGAGTGGAAACGGTTACCGGCCCTAAACTCGATTGCCCCAGAGAAACAAACGGAATTGGAGTGGGAAGAGTAAATCCACCAATACTGGATTGCCCCAAGGAACCGAACGGAGTCGATACGGTTACCGGACCGATACTAGACTGACCCAACGAACCAAAAGGCGTGGAGACCACGACCGGGCCGATACTGGATTGGCCGAGTGAACCGAACGGCGTCGACACGGTAACAGGACCAATGCTGGATTGACCCAAGGAACCGAACGGAGTCGACACGGTGACAGGGCCAATACTCGACTGACCCAGGGAACCGAATGGAGTGGAAACGGTTACCGGCCCTAAACTCGATTGCCCCAGAGAAACAAACGGAATTGGAGTGGGAAGAGTAAATCCACCAATACTGGATTGCCCCAAGGAACCGAACGGCGTCGATACGGCAAAGGGACCAATACTAGATTGGCCGAGTGAACCAAAGGGCGTCGACACGGTGACAGGGCCGATACTGGATTGACCCAAGGAACCAAAGGGAGTCGACACGGTTACGGGGCCAAGGCTAGACTGACCCAACGAACCGAAGGGCGTGGAAACCACGACCGGGCCAATACTGGATTGGCCGAGTGAACCAAAGGGCGTCGACACGGTTAGGGGACCAATACTGGACTGACCTAGAGAGATTCCAAATGGAGTTGTGACCGTTACCGGGCCCAAACTGGATTGACCCAAGGAACCGAATGGCGTTGAAACAGTAACGGGTCCTATGCTGGATTGGCCGACCGTTGCCGCTGCACTCACATTCGGGCAAGTACTGCAATCATTTGCATAAACGGATACAAGCGGTATCAAACAGAGGGAAGCTGCGAACAAGATTCTGAAAGGCGAAGTCATCTTCATTTACATATCTCCTTCTTTTATTAATTCCGATTCACTTCGGTTTTGTTTTTTTGCCGGAACACAGGAGATGAATCTTTTTTCTAAAACGAGGTTTCAACTACCTCCTTTCACGGATAGTTTGGATAAACAATCGAAAACGTGACGATTGTTTAATTAAAACCTAATCAGTTTTGCTGCATTCGCGCATCAAAACGGTCGGGAAGTGCTTCGAATCGGTCGCGATACAATTTGTCGACGGAATCTTTTGCATCAATTCCAGCCGTATTCGGCATTTGATATTCAACGTCTTTCACAATATCCGGATTTTGCGCTAGGATTCCATCGACTCGATCACGGAAAGGCTGGATTATTTTGTAAACGTTGACATCAGATGCTTGTTTGTCCGAATTTTTAATCGAACTCAAACATTGACTTAACGATGTTATCAGTTGTTCGATCTTCTGTTTTTGAGTCGCCAAGTTCTTTTGAGCGGTATTTTTGGAGCCATTCGCCGATCCCAATATTTCATATTTCATCTGCTGCTGCTTGTATGCTTCGGCCAGAATTTCCTTCAAAATTGTAGGATTTTCTTTCGATTGACGAAATTGATCTTCAATCTCTCGAACGGATTTATAAAAATTGACATAGTCGTCTCGAGAATCGTTAAAGTCTTTTTCCGATTGGCGCATTTTCTTGACGGCTTCGTTCAACGCAATCTCTGTCACGGGATATTGCGAGAAAAAGCCATAGATTTGTCCTGCAACTGATTCAAGTTCTTGTGGATTGGGTTCTGCATGACGCGACCAATAGATAATGTCTCGTGTGAGTTTAAAAAATTCGAACCGAGTCTCTTTCGTAACACCTAAATATCTGTTTTCTTTTGTCTTACTCCATAGCAAAAAATCATGATGATTGTCGGATTCCCGTAAAACCGTATAAATTGATCCGTTTGGAAACTGCTGATTGGAGATATCCAGGGGGAATACGAGAAATGCTAATATGGCTGTTACCCGGGTCATCGCCGCAGGACCGAAATCGTTAAACTGCATGCTGCTGCTTAACGATTCACCGCCGTTTAAACCCTTGCTAAGGTTTGTATTGTTATAATTCAGGCCGGGAATTGCCGCAGAGATTGAGGTGGAATAGGATGGCGACCAGGACGATTGACCGCTCTCAACATAGTATAAAGTCGGTAATTCGGATTTATCTCGGAGACCAATAATCGAGTCTAAAACTTGCTGGGATGAATTGATGGAACTTTCTTGGGTTAAATCTAGTATCGATCCGTAATGCTCTTTCCGTAACGCACAACCAAAACACAATAAAATCAAAATGAATAGAGTAGGTATCTTAGCCAAACTCGAGCGAGTATGGATGTTTGGTAAAAGCATTCGTCTTCTCCTTGCCAATCTTACGAATTTTGTAAAAAATTGATATGATGTATTAAAGAGTGCAAAGCTCAAGCATTAAATCTAACAAATCCAATGAGTTAATAATATACGGGAAAATTCCATAACTTCTTTATATTTTCTTACTTATGTAAATACCATCGGAGAATTTTGCACTCATGAATGATGCTTTCTCTCAATTAAAATAAATACTTGAATCAATAAAATTTAAATAGATAAATCTATAAAATTACTTTAATAAATAATATCCATGTGATTGGCAATGGATACTGAATTATAAAGTTGATAATATTTATAAATATTATAATCTTTATATTCTTCATGTCAACTGTAACTTGGTTATTGATATTAAAAGACAATAAGTTTCTGTTCTTGAGGATCAGTGAGGAAAATGAGAAGAGTGGAAGAAATATGTTCTATTTTACTTAAACGTATAAACTTATAGATTATTATAAATTTAATAATTATCTATGAAAACTTCATTGTTTTACTGATTTTGGACAAAAATCCCAGAAAAAAATATCGGCGAAGTCCCGAAGATCGGTGGAAGGTCAGAGTTTCAGGATTTATTGAGGTTTTTTGTAATGCGCCTGGCGCGATTCGAACGCGCGACCTACGGATTAGGAATCCGTACCATCAAAACTTTATATTTATATTTTTAAGCATGTTACGAACAAAAAAACTCATCCATGTTACAAATTGTATTACAATACGCAGGTTTTTGGCGGATCTCCTTTAACAACAAATTCCGAGCATTCTCCCATACCTTAAAAACTCATTTACAACAGCGAAGCATCCTTGCTTGCTAAATTTTATTGGGCTACAATGTAGCCCATGTATTGGGAGGATAAACTATGCTTGCGAACGCAGTGGTTCGTGCTCGTATTGACGAGAACATTAAAGAAGAAGCAACCATCGTGCTGGCGGCTATGGGGCTTACGGTCTCCGATGCTTTTCGCATTATGCTTACCCGCATAGCCAAGGAAAAAGCGCTACCTTTTGAGCCGCTGGTTCCCAATGAGGAGACCATTGCGGCAATGAAAGAAGCCCGCCAGGGCGGCCTGCCGTCCTTTAAGAACGTAAACGAGTTGATGGCGGATTTGAATGCGGACGATTGAGCGTACCCGTCAGTTCAAGCGCGATTACAAGCGTGAAGCAAGAGGTTCATATCGGGAAACGCTGGAAAGCGACTTCATTGAAGTCGTGACGGCGTTGGCGCACGACCGACCCTTGTCTGTAAAATACCGCGATCATGCATTAACCGGCGATTGGCAAGATTGCCGAGATTGCCAATTCAAACCCGACTTGATTCTAATTTACCGAAAACCCAATGCCGAAGTGCTACAACTTATTCGCCTTGGTTCGCATCACGAACTTGGTCTTTAACTTTCCGATTACCGTTACATCTGCATAGTAATGACGACCGAGGCATACCCCACCCGGAAGGCATAGCATACAAACCCAATTAAACAATATTGTCGTTAAATGAATAAACCGCACCTAAATCCCTTTAATAACATCACTTAAACATAACAGCTTCCGACTTTTGTTACGCTTTTACGTGCGCGAGAAAGAAACGTTCTTATTCTTTGATCTTCATCCTGTTTTTTACTATCCCTTTTGTAAGATTAATAATTTCTTCTATTGTCCATCTGCATGCGAAATGCAAATACTGATGTTCCCCCGGTTTCACGGACAGTGAGTTAAGAGTGTAAACTACCGTGAAA
>CAZFOX010000042.1:0-14096 GCA_964520565.1 uncultured bacterium
ATGGAAACAAACCATTGAAGGTTACACTGGTGTGGACGGACGCTCCCGCTTCCCCCTCGGCAGGTAAAGCCCTGGTCAACGATCTGGATTTGATTCTGCGGTCGCCTTCGGGCGTTCCTTATTACCCGTGGGTGCTGGATAAAAGCAATCCCACCGCCAACGCCACAACCGGCGTCAATTCGGTGGATAACGTCGAGCAGGTTGTGGCCAACAGCCCCGAAATGGGCGTGTGGACAGTGGAGGTGCACGGTGCGGCAATCGCACAGGGGCAGGGCAATTATTCTCTAGTTGCGGAAGAATTCGCCCATGGAGACAGTTCGCAATCCTTCCGCATCTATAACGACGGCGATGGAACGTTGAATGTGACCGGGATGAGCGTTGCGGATGGCGGGTGGGTGAACTATTCGCCCCACGCTTCATTCTCCGTTGCGCCGGGACAGTATCAGAAAGTCAATGTGTGGATCAATTACGATCAGGCTCCCTATGGAGAAAACACCCGGCGGATCGAGATTGAGTCCAACGATGTCATGGGGAACAGTCCCTATCTGAATGGCGTTTATGTGAGCGTCGATAATAACGTCACGCCGACGCCGGTTGCCACGAATACGCCGGTTCCCACGCCGACGATGACTAACACGCCCGTCCCGGCGTTTCCCGCCATACACATCGAGCCATTGGCGCTGGATTTTGTGTATTCGGGAAATACGATAGGACTCAACGAAACGTCGTCTTTCTCGTTGAATGCCAACGAGAGGGGAAATACACCCAACGCGCCGGACGATCCCGAATTCGATACGGCCGATGTGACGCCGGACGGCCGGGTGCTGGTGTGGAGTACGTTTGCTCCCGGCACGAATCTTCAGCAATTGCGCCAGCAGATCGAGGCGCGGGGCGACCGGATTGTCAGCCTGGTTCCCGAAGGACGCCTGCTATTAGCGGTCTTGCCGCAGAATCTCCTCTCTCTTTCCTCCACGGATGGCGTACAGGATATTGCGCCCGCACCACCGCGCACCGATTCGATTCAGGAAGCGCCGCCGATGACCGAACCGTTTCTGGGCGCGCGGCTGCCCACCGAAGAAGAGCAACGGATTCTCGATTCGCTCATGGTGGAAACCACCGCTGTGGAGCCGAATACGCTCTCGATTCTGCGAGCCAACCTGGAGGGTCAGGCGATGGTTCCCAGCATAGTGGATAATACGCTTTCGCAACACTTTCCACCCATTCGCAGCCAGGGAGGGCAGGGATCGTGCACCTGCTGGGCGGCGGCTTATTATTACAATACATTTACCCAGGCCAAGGATGAGGGATACAACGTATCCACCGGCAATAACGATTACATCTGCAGCCCGGGTTTCCTGTATCCCTTAATCAATGGGGGGGGCGATTATGGCGCTTATACGGCATACGCCATGGCGCGGTTGAGCGAAATCGGCTGCGGCAGCTGGTCGATGAAACCTTATTCGTCTCTCGATTATACTTCCTGGCCGAACGAACAAACCTGGCTGCATGCGCTGAAAAACCGCACAGGGATCACGCATGCAATGTATGTGTACGACGATTCGATGGTAGCGGCTCTAAAACAACATCTGGCGAATGGAAATCTCGCCGTTACTCAAGCGCCGGTTTATTCGAACTGGTATTATTGGGGCGACAACAAGGAAGGAATTTCCAACGGGGTCTTGTATGCCGCAGGAGGGAGCTGGGTAGGGTATCACGCCTTGACCGTTGTAGGCTACGACGACAATCGCACCTATACGGGCGGGCAGGGAGCGTTTCTGATCGCCAATTCATGGGGGCAATGGGGAACTTACAACAGCACGGGAAGCGGAAGCCGCGGCTATATGTGGGTTTCGTATAATTATTTCAAGAACGACTTCCATTACGCCTGGTATAACGACGACCGGGATAACTACCGTCCCCGCCTGTATGCGGCTGCCGGGATGGATCATCCTAATCGCATCCAGGTGGGATATCGTGGCGCGATCGGCGTTCCTTCGGCTTCCGTATGGAAATCGCAACGCGCGCTCGATCAGGGAACCAGTAAACCATCCGGTGGGGGAACCTATACCTTGAGCAGCGGGAACCGGGTCATCGTCGATCTGACCGATGGAATCGCTTTTATTCCTGATATGAGCGATCTCCATTTGTATGTGGAAAGCGTGCTGCCCGGTGCGACGGGGCAACCGTTGAAAAACGCGGAATTTTTCCACGATCTCGATGGCGATAGTACCTTCGACGCTGTAAGCGCCGAATCTGCGTCGATCACTACATCCGGCAACGGAACCTGGTACGCGCAGGTGAATTTCAATGCGACCAATAATACGGCCAGTTTTGTTATCACCAACCAGGGCGGAGCGCCGTTGAACGTTACCGCGATGGCTCTCGATCAAAACGAACCGTCGATTTCCTGGTCGCCCCAGGCGCCGTTGACTTTGGCGGCGGGATCGTCGCAGACGATAACGGTTACCATCGATTGGGACGCTCTGCCGTTGGGACAATTTTCCCGCCGGTTGCTGGTTGAGTCCAACGACAATGCCAACAGCCCGTATCCGGCGGGTGTGTTTATTTCGGTGAACAAGGATGTGAATCCCACGCCGACACCCACCGCCACGAATACACCGACGAATACGCCGACGCCGGTAGCGACCTGGACGCCTACACGAACCCCGACGCCGACGAATACGCAAACGCCGACGAACACTCCCCAGGCAACGCCGACCCGGACGCCGACTCAGACACCGAAGGCCACACAAACACCGGGCGGGCCGACACCCACTCGTACACCGACCAGTACCGCCACACCGACTGTAACGCCGACGGCCACGATGAATCCGACGGCCACCCCCACGGCGATTCAGATTGTCCGCAACCAGTTCCCATTCGAACCGGCGGGCGAGACGCTGGAATCGCTCGGATTTGCACGGATTCCCCAATCGGCGCGCGTGGAGGTCGCCGCGATACCGCTCGATCCTCAAGGGTCGGCGGCCACCAATGGCGTGGGATTGAAAGTCGTTCTTTCTCCCGGCGAATTGGTGACTTTAAACGGCCCGGCGGTGGAGATTCTCACTCAACCCGTTCGCCTATCGGAATGGCTTTTTGCGACCGGCGGCGAAATCCAGGCGGCGGTGGGCGTCTATGCCGAACGCGGCGGCCAGGCGGGAGCCGTTGGGTATACGTGGCTGAGTTCGCCGGAAATCGTTGCGGGAGAGTGGAAACAAGCCTGGATCGAGATCGACGCCGGATACAGCCAGGTGGTTCCCTTCCTGGCGCTGACCAATACCGGGACGCAGGATCGGACGGTGTATGTGGATAACCTGGCGATCGTTCAGGGCGAGAGCGGAACGAAAGGGAACGCGATTGTTTTGGGTGAATGGCAGCCCAATCTATGGCTTCCCAGCGGTGAAAGCGGCAACGCGTATCTTAGTGGAAGCGATCTGGTTCTGGATAAACCGGCGGGCAAGACGGCCAGCCGTTTTGGCGCGTTCTATACACCCGGCGCCTATCCGCACTCCGTTGAGTTGGAAATCGACGTGGTAAAAAGCCAGGGAAATTCGGGGACGCTGACCCTCTGGCTTGGCAACGGCCCCAAGGCGTTTCAAAGCGACATTCCGTTGTGGATGCTGGAACCGGGCGCGATGAAGACCATTCACTTCGCTGGATCGGTGGCGGAAAATGTAGGACCGATGCTGGCTGTTTTGCAGATCGCGGGAGAAGACAGCGAGACGGTTACCATCCGCGATGTCCGGATCGTCGAACGCCCTTAGAGCGGGTTTATATAGCATAACGTCGCCCAGGAGAATCCTATTTTGCAATCCAGCTAGATTCTTTCAAGGCGATTCTGCGAGTTTATCTCTCAGAATACTTTTTGAGCCTTGAAAGAATTTGCAGATACCTGAATTTCAAATATCTGTGGCTAGATTTATCGTTGGATTCTTCCGGTGCGGAAAATTACCGGGGCAATTTACTTTCCCATTCCGGATTGATCCGGCGGGCGTAAATCCGGGCGGGGTGATCCGCTGGAAGTTCGCGCAGGAAGAAAGGCGTTCCCGCTTTGTTCTGCCGTTCCAGCGTGTCTTTTAACCCGCGAAGATATTCTATAAACCGCTCATCGCTCCAATCGGACAGTTCGCTTTTAAAAATAAGAATATAAGCCGGTTCATCGAATGGCACTTCGTACCCGGTGGGAATATTGCGTCCAAAATGATACAGAGTTCCCGGTTTCATCAATTTGCGGTGTCCGGCGCGGCAGAGTACCCATTGCCCTTTGACGGTGTAAATAATGCTTTCGGAGGAATGCGCATGTTCGCCCGTATATTGTCCCGGGAGCATTTCAATGTAATGGCATTGAGACCCTTCCGCTTTCATCAAGGGGCCGATTCTCCCTTCGATCGTATCGATGCCAGGACATTGCGCCGGATCGGTGATGTCATCGATGACCTGCACGCCACCCCATTTCTTCGTTGACTCCGTCAATTCGGCATGAGCGGGGAAACGATCGTTTAGCCAGTGAATGACCTCATGATAGAACTCTTCGCTATAGGGCCGATTGAAACTCGTAAAACTGAATCTCTCCTTGATCCGCGTATCGAAATCCGGTGAAGATTCCTGGAAACTGTGATCGGTTCCTGCGACGGTCTCAACGGTAACGTCCGTATTCCCTGCTTTTTGCATGATATCCGCCGCTTTTTGGTTATCACCCGGCGGAACGTTCATGTCGAGTTCTCCCTGAATGGCCAGAGCCGGTTTCAAGATATATTTGAATAGGTCGCCCGGTTCGTTTTTCAACTCTTCGCGTTTTCGTTCGAGAGGCATCGTCATCTCTTGGCCGTCGAGAGAGAACGTGAAAGTGTCTTTGCCTTCCCGTGCTGCCTGGAACATCGCTTCGTATCCATAGCCTGTTCGTAGATCGTTGAACGCGTTCTGTTTCGCCCAGGCCATGTTTTCCTCGCTTTTTTCCGCCCATTCCTTCAGGCGGCCGAAATTGTGGGCGTACATCTCCGGCGAGCTACTCGCCAATCCGCCGAGGAAGAGATATCCATCTGCGAATAATCGATCCCTGGCGGCGAGGCAGGCGAGATAAGCTCCCGCGCTTTCTCCCGCAACGATGACGGAGAGAACGTTCGTGCGGTGGCGGGCGAAGAGCATGGCGGCTTTGAGATCGTTCGCCTGATCCTGATAGGTGATGAGACCTTGTGGTTTACTGGAGAGGCCGTGCCCCCGTTTGTCGAACCGCAGAGTGGCGTATCCCGCTTCGACCAATTCGTGCGATAGGCGTTTGAGCGCATCGCGTTTCGGTGCGCCGGATCTTTCGAGTTCCCCATCCCGGGTATTCGAGAGCGTACCGCCCGCGAACACGACGCAATGGAAAGGCCCCGGGCCGCCGGGAAAGGTTAACGTTCCGGCAATGGTAATATCCTTGTCTGAAGAAAACGTGACTTCTTGGATGGTTTCATGGGAGGTTTGCTCGTGGTCGTGGTCGTGATCGGCGCATATCCCATTTGGAAAGATCGTTATAGCAGCGGTTAGTGCGATGAGGAATCGTATGAATTGATTGTTTTTATTGAATATCATGAAATCGCAGCCCTTTCTTTAACTATAACTAGGTGTTACGATTCAGAATATCGTAACATCATTTTTCTTCTCTCAAAGGAGTATCGTATGATAAACCGTTTTTATTTTTATGGTATCGTTGTTCTGCTTCTATCGTCCTCTCTGTCTTTTGGTGCACCGGGAAAAGCCGTATTTCCGCATCGCGTCGTCATGGTATCCTTACCGGAGTTTCTGACCGAAGGCCGAATGTTCAAGGATCCGGAAATTGCCGTGGGGAACTGGTTCGGCGGAGGATTGGCGATCGGCGATTGGAATCGCGACGGCCAAAACGATATTTTAATTTCTTCCTTTTTGGCCGATCCGAATGGGGTTTCCAATGCGGGGGCGGTTTTTGCCTTTCTGGGTCCGGACTTTGTCAATTCGGAGCGAGTTACCGCGCTACCCGAACCGGAAGCCGGCGATAATTTCGGGATGCAGATTGCCTTCGAAGATATGAATGGGGATGGGGTTGCAGATCTGGTGGCGACCGGTCTGCGTAGCCGGTATATTTCCGATGACGGCAGCGTCAATCTGGATCAGGCGGGCAGTTTCCGGGTGGTCTGGGGACCGGATTATACGGAGGGCGTTCGTTTCTTCGACGAGTATCCTGAAGCCAGCGCCACACTGGGACGAGGGCTGGCGGTGGCCGATTTCAATGAAGATGGGAAAAAAGATATAGCCATCGGAGGAATCGGAGCGTATCGAAGCATGGGGAAAGTGATTTTCCGTTTTGGCCCGGATTATCTGGAACAACAGGAACTGCTGTCGCCGATTATCGAGGATGGCATGCGGTTCGGCGCCAATCTGGCGGCGGGAGACTGGAATGGAGATGGGCATGTGGATCTGATTGTGGGCTCGGATAAGGCTACCAGCGAGTCCGGACTATTGAAAGCGGGTCACGTGCAGGTCTGGTTTGGCCCTGGATTTAAGGAGGATGGAGTTCTCGTCTTTGAAGAAAAGCCTCAAGCGATCGAAGATAATAATTTCGGGGCGGCAGTCGATTTCGGCGATCTGACCGGCGATGGCATTCCCGATCTGGTCGTTGGCATCAGCGATACGAAATGGGATGGAAAAGCCTGGGTCGGCCAGGTGAAGATATTCCCCGGACCGAGTTACGAGCAGATCATCGAGTTGGAATCCCCCCAGCGCGGAGAGAATTGTATTTTCGGTTCGGAAGTCGAGATTGGCGATGTGAATGGAGACGGTGTGAACGATCTGGTTGTTGGAGAGTATTACGCCACTGTGGACGGTAAAAGTATGGCGGGACGCGCCTGGCTGTTTCTGGGGATCAAAACCGTCATCGGCCAATGGGAACTCTATTGATCGGAAGGCGGAAAGCAAACCAAGAGGTGCAGTTATCAAAAAGCCCCGAATTCATCGGGGCTTTTTTCCGTCCGTCTATAAACCAATCTTCTTAATTCCATCTTCCCACGCGGCCGCGCTGGGGTTTATCGGACAGAAGGCCACGCAGGGTATGGAGTTGGATCAAACCCGAATTGACCAGGCGTTCGCCCGTACCCAGTTCGGCGATGTGGGAATCGCTGGCGCCGTATCCGCCGCGCACCGCCGACTCGATATCGGGGAGATAGTAATCCGGCCAATCCTGCTCGGTGTTGTCGCAATAGCCGAACATAAAGGCATGCGGCAGGTTTGCTCGTTCCCGCACGTCCACCTGGAATTTGTGAAACGGTTCGCCCGGAAGGGTGATCACACCGATCTCGCCGTTGAGTAGCAGCGCTGTGGTTCCAAAAGTCAGGGTTTTATCGGGTTCCCAGCGATGGCGTGCGGAGAGGATTTCCAGCGAGGCGCGCAGCTGGGTGGAGAGTCCCGGTTTGGATTCCATTCGACCGAGCACCGCTAGTACTTCGCGGGCCAGCATTTCCCCCATTTTATCCACGGGTGTGAAGTCCTCTTCGTGGCCTTCGCCGCGCGCCATAAAGAGAGGATTGATATCGCCCGCGCCTCCCTGGGCGAAGAGACAGAGCGTGCCGTTGCCCAATTCCTTTTCCACAGTGCGGTACATGGAGCCAACATAATCGGCGGAAATTTTGAGATTATTCGGCCCCAGAACGACGGGATGGCAACCATAATGAACGACCACCGCACGGATTTTTCCCAAATCGTCGGCGATGCGAATCACGCCGACGGTAGGATCGACCGGCCCGATGGGAATCCGCTCTGGATTTTCGAAGAGCGTGGTGGCGAAACCGTCCGGATCGCGGCGCAGTCGGTTATAACCCAGAGTCAAAGCCCCCTCGCCGGCGGCTATGAAGGCAGGGAACATCTCTTTTTGGGCTTCCTTCATGGCGGAGAGGATGCGATCTTCGACGGTTTTTTTCCAGGGATTTTCCGAGGATGGGAACGGTTCGTCGAGGGCGGGTCCCGCATGAGTATGGCTGCAGAGCAGGAGCAAATGATCGACGCCGATATCTTTCATTTGTTGGTGAAGCCGGGGTAATTGGAATTCGCAGACATCCCAGCTGACGAGCGCGACCGTGGTTTCGGTCGATTTCAGAATCAAGACCTTGGCCATCAGGGGATCGTGTATACCGTTCGCCCCTTCTTTTCGGCTGGCGTACCCCCACATGGGGGAACCGAGCGGCGGCGTGATTTCGACTTGCGCCAATCCGGCTTGAATGGCCGGTTCCGCCTGAACAGAAGGCATGCATCCCATCATCAACGCAAACAAAAACGAAACAAGCAAACGTTTTCTGGTTCTCATGGTCGTAACTCCTGACTCGGATTTATCGATTTCTATGGTACATGATGGGGGAAAAGGAGCGCAAGCGGAGCTGGGGGAAATGATTTCTGTCCAGGCTGGGTAACCATTCATTTGAATTGGATCGATCCACGAAGTCTTGTGGATCGAATTTACGGGAATCACTTTTTGCCGTTACGTCTTACAAAATCATAAACCAATTCATGTGGTGAATTTGGGAAGGGAAAAAACTTACATCCATTTGATATGAAAATCCGTTGTTTCTATGTAAGTTTTGGGGGAGGATGAGAACTGGCCAAATAGATTTGAAATCCAGGAATTTGTAAATTCTGGGATTTAAAACGCGAAGGAGCCATTCTCTTGCTCTTGCAGAATGACTCCTTCTTACGTTTCCACAAGCGTATCTATCACGCTACGAGTAACCGTCCTTTCTCCTTCGTGAACACCTGTTGGCTCCGTACTGTACGCAATCCCCGTAGGGACCTCGTCTGGCGGCGGGTTCGGCCATTGGCTTTTGCCCCCGCAGAGCTGTTACGGCGCTCTTCCCTTATCGATTTCGGACCTCTTTTTGTCCGTCGATCTACTTATAACTATATTACCGATGCTATCATCTGTCAATAGTTTTTTTTCTTTTTCCCTCTTTTTCCCTTCATGCAGTTTTAACGAGAAAAATATGTAAGCCGCGTATGTGTTTTGTACGATCACAAGCAGAATAATTTACTCCGGGAACTATTTATTCCAATTCCTCATTGTGGAAAAATTCCCGTTCGTACCGGGAGAGGTTGCCGAGAATTTTTTGTAAGTTTTTTTCCAAGCGGTCTATCTCTCTTTCGTCGAATCCCCGGTAATAAATCTCGGTCATTTGCATGGAAATCCGCTCGTAATCTTTTTGAAAAGATTTGTCTTTTTCCGTACGGAAAATACGAATCTGTCGGCGGTCTTCGGCGGAACGGACGCGGACGATCAATCCGGTTTCTTCGAGCCGATCCAGCATGCTTGTCAACGTCGATTTCCCCAGCGAAGTCTGCCGGGCCAGTTCCTGAATGGGTATCCCGTCGTTTTGCCAAAGAACGAACAGGATGCGCCCCTGGGCGGGATTGATTTCGATATTGGTTTTGCGCAGAAGGCGGGAGAAGATTCTTCCGCCGGTCTGGTGAATTTTGGCAATCAGAAAACCGCCTTGCCGGAGTGTTTTCATGAAGGATTTCCCAGTGCGAATTCGAAAGCGCTTTGCTGGTACCATCCCCGGGCAAAAGACGGACGCAAGCGAAGAACGCCGTATTCGGGGCCATCGACGCCGTTTCTGTAATACATCGTCCAGTCGTCCTGCCAGAGTGCTTTCTTGATGCCGGGATCGGTTACGATCTCGATTTCGCCCCCC
This sequence comes from uncultured bacterium, assembly GCA_964520565.1. GTDB lineage: Bacteria > Hinthialibacterota > Hinthialibacteria > Hinthialibacterales > Hinthialibacteraceae > CAZFOX01. The sequence continues at coordinate 9,690 of CAZFOX010000042.1, forward strand.
AGCATAAGACCGTGATAAATGGGCGCGTCGCAATAATAAACGGATACTCTGGGATTGTTGCGAATCTGCTCCATTTTATCCGAGCGGGTGTAGGTAGTGAAATAGAGGGTGAAATCGTCCTGATTGCCAAGGAAGGAGATCAGCGACGGATACTGTTTTGGGTTGTGCAGGTTGAGCATGGCGCGGGTCTGGGGAAATCCCCGTTTGTCCACCGTAGTCAGGATGGCGGCATCCGCGCGTCCGATCAACTCCAGGCAGGCTTTTTTTATTTCGGTTTCTTTTCCCATGGGGGTACCCCTTAGCGGTTTTGTTTTTCAAATAGTTCGATATCGAATAGTACTATATAGAACTATATGCGGCCGTTTCGAGAAAGTCAATGCCATTCGGGGAAAAAAGATCAATAGGGAAATCGGTATTGAATGGGCGAATGAGCCTGTTGGGTTTGAACCAGGCGGCTGAGACCTTGAGTCAGAAAATCCAGTAAGCCGTAGGTCGGCTCTTGCCGTTCGACGACCGTGGGTTCGCCGCGAATGCCGGTCAGATCGGCGGCCAGTTGGATGGCATCTTCCAGTGTGCCGATTTGATCCACCAAGCCGACTTGGAGGGCCTGCCTGCCTGTATAGACTTTGCCTTCCGCGATGGATTTGGCGAAGGCAAACAACGTTGTCGTATCGGGAGCCGGCTCGAGAGATTTTTCGGGAGTGGCGTCTTCAATCGATAGCCCGGCGGTCGCTTCGGAGGGGGTGACCGACGCGAGAAGCGGAGAAGCGGACATCGAAGGAGTAGGCCGGGTTGCTTGATATTGGCGAATGATTTCAACGGTATCGGGCGTGAAGGGATAGCGGGGGGACGGATCGTCCCAGGAGTTGAACAATTGAATGAAAGAGTCCCGGCGTCCTTCCAGAACCGCTTCGACGAACTGGTCGTAGGAATCGTCGATCACCGCCTGCATCATCTCGCGTTCTTTTTCGGTAAGACCCCGTTCCATGGCGCCGAAATCCTTATACTCTCCCGCCTTGACCGTTTCGTAGGTAATGCCGATTTTCTCCATGAGTTCCTTGGCGACGGGGAATTTGGAATAGACGCCGATACTGCCGGTCAGAGAACCGGGCGAACTGACGATTTTATCGGCACCACAGGCGATGTAATACCCTCCGGAAGCGGCGACCGATCCAAAGGACGCCACTACGATCTTCCCGTATTCATCCTGAGCTTTTTTAAGCGCTTCATATAATTCCTGAGAAGGATCGATAGCCCCACCGGGGCTTTCTACCCGCAATACTATCCCGCGGATGGTGGAATCTTCCTGATATTCCTTGACCTGGTCGACCCAGTCTTCGGCGTCGTAAATCAGACCTTCCACACGGATCAAAGCCAGCCGCTTGGATCCAAGCAGGTTGGGGGTGGTCCCTTGCAGGATGAATACCACTGCGGCTACGAAGAGGCCGATGGCTACAATCACGAGGCAAAGAAAAGTTAAAAGGAGCAATATCCCGGTGCTCTTTTTCATAATCGGTTTCAACCGTATCCTATAAGGGTTGTATGGTTCCGCTTCTCGATCGTGCAGCTTTTCGGCGATGCCAGGCAGAGCCGGTTCGTTTGGAGCGGAAAAGCAATGCGAACGACTGTCAGCCACTCATTTTAGTATCCTAGGTTGGATTTGGAAACCGAGCAATAGCATGCCCAAGGAATATTTTCTCGTATTGGCCATCAGCGGTCTGACTTCATTTCTCGCTACACCCTGGCTTCGGAGAATGGCGATCGCCTTGAATATCACCGATCGCCCCTCCGGCCGAAAGGTGCACACTCATCCGATCCCGTATCTGGGGGGGCTGGCGTTTCATGCATCCACAACGGCGGCGTTGCTATATGTGTTTCTTTTTGCGCCCTACATTCTCGACGTACAAATTTCTCTTTCGCAGCTGTGGGTGTTGTATGGAGTGGCGATGGGATTTCAATTGCTGGGCGTCGTGGATGACGTGCTCAACGTATCTCCCACTGTGAAACTGACGATACAAACCGTTCTGGCTTTGATCCTGACGCAGGGTGGTTTTTTAATCGATGAGATTTCCAGCCCGTTGGGGGGGGCTATTCCTTTGGGCTGGCTGGGGTGGGCGGTTTCCGTGTTGTGGATTTTAACGATCGTAAACGCGATCAACTTCATCGATGGATTGGACGGCCTGGCGGCGGGGATTGTATTTTTCGCCGCATTGGCCAATTTCGTGATTGCGTTGCATCCCTGGCAAAATTTCGTGTGTCTCATCTCGCTCATCCTGATGGGAGCGACGGTGGGATTTTTACCGTATAATTTTTCGCCGGCGAAGATTTTTATGGGCGATGCGGGCAGTCTATATCTGGGCGCCATCCTGGCCGGTTCCTCGTTGGTCACCAACATGAAAGGGGCTACGGTGATGTCGCTGTCGTTGCCTCTGGTTATTCTGTCGATTCCGTTGCTGGATACCGTTTTGACGGTCGTTCGGCGGGGAAAGAGGGGGATGAACTTATTCAAAGCCGACCGCGAACACGTGCATCACCGATTGTTGCGTTTGGGGTTCACCGACCGGCAGGCGGTCCTGTCGGTGTATGGTCTCTGTTTTTTATTAGCCATGTCGGCGGTATTGGCCGATCAACTGCCCGAACAGTTCAAGTTGCTTTTCATGTTTGTGTTCCTGGCGGCTGTCGGGTGGGGATTCATGATTTTTTCGGCTATCGAACGGCGTGTCATTGGAGATCAGAGCGCGACTGTTTCCAGCGAAGCCCGCCATAAAGCAGAACGATGAGTATGGCGATTCCGCCAATCCAGAGCCAGATCGTAAAGAGAAGATCTAAACCGGAGTTGCTGTCCGAGAAATCGATCTCTTTTTTTTCTGGCATAATCAAAGGAGGATTGGCTGGAGCGATGGAGGCGGTAGGGAGCGATATTTCGATTCGGATGGAATCCGTCGCCGGAATGAATCCTTTTTTTTCAATAATATCGTAATCGAATTTTCCAAAATCTCGATAAGGAATGTGTCCACTGTACCGGACTCCGTTGAGGGAAAGAAAGGCGATTTGTTTCCACCCGGTCTTTGTTTCCAGGCTGGCGTCTCGATATTGGAAGGACAGGGTGGTTTCCCGGGGAAGATCGGCGGGCAGTTCACAGACAAAACCCAGATCGATTTTAATAACGTCGATGCCGTTATGGCCGATGGTGCGGTACGTGTCTCCTTGGACAAAGGGAAGGGATAGCCGGTGTCCGCCGATTTCCACGATCTGCCGGGCGCCGTATTCTTCCGCCATTTTTCGAACGAAGGCGTTTCGTTCCTCGCCGGTGATATTTTTATCCCGATCGGCGTCCAATTGGTTGACGGCGCGTTCGGTGGGATTGATGCCGAGCAACAATTCGTAAATAAGAACCAGGCGATTGGGTGTCAGGGAGATTTCGGCGTGACGGTCGATGCTTTCGGGGTCGAGAGCATGCGGCCAGGCTTGACGTCCGCCAGGGATGAGTCCCAATACCAATATCAAAAGGACAATATTGCGGATCGAAATATTCTTCCTCGATAGGAGGAAGCGCGCCTGGATCGATTCAACTCGATTCATAATTATTCATCGGTATCCACCAGCGAACGAAACAGCAATCCGGTGGGGATTTTAGGATAAAAATCGGTCGATTTCTGAGGCATGCGGACGTGTCGTTGCGAAACGTTCAGAACGGTCTGGGGAGAAAGCCCGCCTAGCAGAAAGGCCGCCTGGGCCTGACCCGTTTGTACGCGGGAAATCGCATCATCCTCGCCGCGGATGTATTGTGTAATCCCCTGAAGTGCCAGGGGAGTCAGATTTAAGCAGGATTCCAGAATGAATTGATGCAGGATTGAGACATTCAATCTGCGCAATGGTCCTGGGAGCGCCTTGAGGGAAGGCGGTTCTGCATCGGGATGGAGAGAAAAAAGAAATCCCCGGTTTTTCTCCACAATGGCGACTGACGCCTGGCGATGAGGGAGAGACAGCAGTTGCCGGATCGATTCGCCCGATCGATCGGAGAGGTCTTCAACGGATCCGTAGGATTCTATGTGGGAACGGAGGCGTTCCGACCATCCATCTTCCATCTGTGTGATAACCCGGTGAGTGGGTAATACCAGAAGATCAGGACTGGCGGCGGGGACGATCAAAGCCAGCACGTATCCCCACGGTTTGTCTTTGGGATTTTCCCCGGTTTCTTCCATCATCCGGTATTTATAATTCTGGGCGGTTTCGTACCGGTGATGGCCGTCGGCAATAACGAGCGTTCGAGCCTGAACGAATTCCTGCACGTTCCGGATGACAGAAGGATCGTCGATTGAAACCAGTTCATGCCGCTGGTTATCCCAATCTTCGAATCGATTCAGAATTGTGCCGGTCTGTTGGAATAGAATGTTCCATTGCTTT